>JABEUT010000273.1 GCA_013044305.1 Bacteroidia bacterium | reverse complement strand
GTATTACTTTTTATACTTAAAAAGAGGTTATATACAGTTAATATCATACATTTGTATGCCGATGTTAAAATCAAATAACATGAAGATTTCGCGTATACTATGGTATGGCTTTACGGCCCTGCTTTATACTTCAACCGTGAGCGCCCAATCGCCCGATTCCATCAACTATCAGGCGATAGCCCGAAATGCTGCGGGAGCGGAGTTGCCCAATAAAACCATCAGCGTTAAATTTCTGATTCATCATGGGGTTCCCGGAGGTACAGTTGTGTATACCGATACACACCCCAGCGTTACCACCAATTCATTTGGCTTATTCACGCTGTACATAGGACAGACTCCCGGCCTTCGTACCGTGAACTGGGCAACAGGTCCTTATTTCCTCGAGGTGGATATTGACACAACCGGTAGTAACAGTAGTTATATTACCATGGGGAACACGCAGTTTGTTTCCGTTCCCTACTCATACTTCTCGCGGTTTTCAGGTATTGCAGATTCGGCGCTTCACGGACCCAAAGGCGATTCGGGGGCAAGAGGCCCACAGGGCCCGAAAGGCGATACGGGAGCTACAGGACTGCTTCGGGCAGGAACGGCTCCCGGACAAACTCCTTTCTGGAACGGTTCAAGCTGGATTATTAACAGCAATATATTCAACAACGGAAACAGGGTAGGCATTAAGACCGTCATCCCCAATTCTGTCTTACAGGTTATTGGCAGGGCATGCGCCGACACGCTGATGATGCCGCGAGGGGCGGCTGCCGGGTACCTTTTGCAATCGGATGCGGCAGGCAACGGAAACTGGGTATCCCCTTCATCCCTTAAAGGTTTCTGGATGCTTGCCCCGAACAATATTGACATTTTGAACAGAGGCGCCGGTGCCAGCAATGTGATTGTCGGCATAAAAAATCCGCCGGCAGCCATTCAAAATTTTCAGGTATATGATTCCAACGGCAACGGAGGAGGGGGCATAAATACCCTGAACCCTAACACAGCCAATCCCTCACTACTCATTACAAACAATGGTAAAGGATACGGGCTGAATGTAAGCAACAATAATATTGCAAACACCCAGGCAGCAATCAATGTAACGGCACAGGGAACATCTGCTCCTGCCATATATGCTGCAAGTAAACAAGGCTACGGTATATTTATTAATGCCGGTTCGCCAACAAACGCCAACGCCTTGCTTTACGCGCAGAACGGAGGCGCCGGTTACGGTGGCTGGTTTTACAATACCCCGTCAGCAAATATTAATGCAGCTGTTTTTGCCCAAAACGATGCCAAGGGTGCCGCTGCCCAGTTTAATATTGCCAATGCCTCTGCCAATCCTTCGAGCACGCTTATATCCAATAACAGTTACACAGGTTCAGCCGGTTTTTTTCAAATTTCGAATACCGGAAGCTCCGGCTCCGCAATTTTTGCAACCACAAACGGTTCCGGCGGCGCTGCCATTGATGCCCAGTACACAGGTAGCGGCAGTGCAGATGCGGGCTATTTTAGCAACTCAAGCGCGGCAGGCGGATATGCAGGTTATTTTTCGGCAACCGGCAACGCTACAGGGGGCTATTTTCAAATAGCCGGCGGCTCTTACGCAGTGCAGGGTTATGTTACAGGCAGCGCGGGCGAAGCAGGCAATTTTACCATTAACAATGCCAATAGCGGAATGGCGGCAGTTTACGGCACAACAAACGGCTTTGGCAGCGCAGCCAGTTTTTTAAACGGCACGGCCAACAGCGCTACCCTTGTTACCCAAAATACCACACCGGGAGGCAAGGCAATTCAGATTATTGACGGCAATCAGGCAAACGGCAGAATATTGGTTTCCGACGCTACCGGAAATGGAACATGGAGCAGCCCCTCCATATTCCATAGCGATGTGTTGAATAACGTAGGTTCATTTGCCATAACCAATAGCAACTTAATTTTTTATACCTATGTTTATAACAAAACCTATGCCGGAACCAACCTTGAAATAAGCGCCAATTTTATGGTTTCGGTTGCCGGAACATGGGGATCCGCCTCGGCAGTTCTTTTTCAAATACTGGTTGACGGAGGATCGGCAACTTACGGCACCGGGGGCACAGCCTATTTCTCCACCCAGTCGGGAGATATTTTTATGAATACTTCAGGAGTTTTCGCCGGTTTACCTGTCGGAAATCATACCATCACCATTGTGGCGCGAACCAATTTAGCACCCATATCGCTTATCTTAAGTATTAACCCGGGTAACTATGCATCGCAGGTTATTACAAAGGAAACCTGGTAGGCGGATTAAACGCATAGGTTTAAATTCAGGATACTAAAATTTCAATCACAGATGGGGTGGTGTTCAGTATTTGCCGTAGATGAAAATGTGAAGAGGCAAATAGTAAATTAAAAAAATAATATATTTACTCCATCTTTAATTACCGCAACAAGATGAAAAAATCCATTATTTTATTTCTCCCTGCAATCTTTCTGTTTTCCGTTTATAGCAATGCCCAATCGCCCGATTCCATCAATTACCAGGCGATAGCACGCAACGCCGCAGGAGCGGAACTGCCCAATAAAACCATCAGCGTCAAATTTCTGGTTCATCAGGGAGCGCCCGGAGGTTCGGTTGTATATACCGATACACACCCCAGCGTAACAACCAATTCGTTCGGGTTATTTACCCTTTACATAGGTCAGACTCCAGGCCTTTCAGGCGTAAACTGGGCAGCCGGTCCCTATTTTCTGGAGGTGGATATTGACACCACAGGCGGCAACAGCAATTATCTTACTATGGGCAATACCCAGTTTGTGTCGGTACCTTATGCATTTTATGCCGCCACTTCGGGCAGCGGACCCGCCGGACCGCAAGGCCCCAAAGGCGATACGGGCGTAGCCGGACCGCGAGGACCAAAAGGAGATACAGGCGTAGCCGGCCCTGCCGGACCCGCCGGACCGCAAGGCCCCGCCGGCCCACAAGGACCGAAAGGCGACACAGGAGCTCAAGGCCCTCCCGGGCTGCTCCCTCCCGGAACCGGACCGGGTCAAACTCCTTTCTGGAACAATTCAGCGTGGATAATCAATTCAAACTTATACAACGATGGAGGAAATATCGGTATCGGAACCAATACACCTGTTACACCCTTGCAGGTAGCAGGCAAAACTACCACTGATTCAATAACGATAAAAGGTCCGCTTCCTGTTCTGCCGGGCGATGTGCTTGTTTCGCGCGATATAAACGGTGATGCCAAATGGGCAAGCCCACTGGGTTTTGCCTGGCTGCTGCGCGGTAATTCCGGCACCAACCCGCCTACCCAATTTATAGGAACTACCGACAACAAAGAT
>JABEUT010000038.1 GCA_013044305.1 Bacteroidia bacterium | reverse complement strand
ATTACTAATTATCAATTAAAAGGATACCCCCCCCCCACACACTAAAACGGCAAATAGCGGCAAGAAACGGAAAGATAAAAAATGAACTATGAAAGATAAACGAGTAGTGAAAAGACAGAAGGTAAATTTTGACTTACGACTTATGACTAATACCCTGGTACATTTTTTCCGCAAATATCTTGGATTGCTGCTCTTTACCGGGGCTTTAATAACCGGCATAAGCACCTACAAGAGTTATGGCATTTCGTGGGACGAAGGCATTCAGCGCCAACTGGGACAAGCCACATACAACTATATTTTTCACGGCGAAGATTCCATAAAATACTGCCATAACAAAGAATACGGCATTGCCTTTGAGCTGCCTTTGTATATGCTGGAAAAAGCCTTCCGCCTTTCCGACAGCAGGGATATATTTTTGATGCGGCACTTGGTTACACATCTCTTTTTCCTGACAGGTGCGCTCTTCCTTTTTTTATTGATAGATCTTCTGTACCGCAGCAAACTGTTGGCCGCCATCGGCTTTCTGATGCTGCTTAGCACGCCGCTTATCTATGGTCATTCCTTTTTCAATTCCAAGGATGTGCCCTTTCTATCCATGTTCATCATCGGTTTGTATGTTATGGCAGTTGCCTTTCAAAAAAATAATTTAATCTGGTATATCATGCTCGGCCTTGCCCTTGCATTGCTAATGAATATAAGGATAATGGGCATATTACTTCTGGGCTGCAGCTGGCTGCAGTTCGGGCTTGATTTTGTCCGCCTTCGCAGTGAAAGAAAGGCACGAAAGAAAACCGCCGCTTACGCCACTGTGGTTACATTCCTCGCCTTTGGCTTGCTTGCAGCCACCTGGCCCTATCTCTATCACAGCCCTGTAAGGAACTTCTGCCTGGCCTTTTACCACTTGTCGCACTGGCAATGGGTTGGCTGGGTGTTGTTTTGGGGGAAGGAATACTGGTGCATGTCTATACCCGGATACTATGCCATTTCATGGTTCTGCTTTTCCAATCCCCTTCTGTATGTCCTGATCGGCTTTTTAGGAATAGCCTGCATACTTATCTCTTTTATAAAAACACCGCGGCAGCTACTTTTCGACCCCATTCAAAGGAACCACCTTGTTTATCTGTTCTGTTTTGCCGAACCTTTAATAGCAGTTGCTGTCCTTCATTCACAGATCTTCGATGCCTGGCGCCACTTATATTTTATTTACCCCCCATTCATCCTTTGCGGCATTTATGGGCTGAACGTGCTGCTTAAAACTAAGCTTAAATTCATTGCTTTATCCTTTATGGCAATAAACTTTGTATATATTGTCTCAATCATGATTCAGGCGTACCCATACGAATATGTTTACTTTAATGAGCTGATAGTAAAAAGGTACGAGCCCCAATACCTGCGCAGGAATTTTGAAATGGACTACTGGGGCACATCCTATACCCGTGCTTTTGAATACATTTTGAAGAACGACACTTCGGCGAATATCACGGTGGCAGTGCCACAACCAAATCTGGTGGGCGAAGAAAACCTATGGCTTCTGAAAGCTTCGGACCGAAAGAGGTTAAGTATTACGGATGACTCGGCCCATGCCGATTACTTTGTCACCTATTACCGTTACCATCCGCAGGAGTACCCTTATCCGGACAAGGAGATATTCAGCTTACAAGTGATGAACAGCACCATTATGAGTGTGTTCAGGTTTAAATAACTGCGGGCAATAGGGATATCAGTTGCAATTTTCGATAACTACCGCGCTGGCTCCGCCTCCGCCGTTGCAGATGCCTGCGGCTCCGTAGCGTGCGTTGTTTTGTTTCAGCACATTAATGAGCGTAACCATTATTCTGGAACCCGAACTGCCCAGGGCATGACCCAAAGATACGCCTCCGCCGTTTACATTCAGCCTGTCGGCATTTATTTCCAGTAACTTGCGGTTGGCAAGAGCAACCACCGAAAAAGCCTCGTTTATTTCAAAGTAATCTATATCCTTAATCTTAAGTCCTGCCTTTGCAATGGCCAGAGGGATAGCTTTAGCGGGCGTGGTGGTAAATCTTTCGGGCGCCTGTTCGGCATCGCCGTAGCCTATTATTTTAGCCAGTGGTTTTATTCCCATTTTATCGGCTTTTTCCTTGCTCATGAGCACAAGCGCCGAGGCTCCGTCATTGAGTGTAGAGGCATTTGCGGCGGTAATGGTTCCGGCTTTGTCAAATACAGGAGGCAGGCTGGGTATGCGTTCAAAGTTTACATTTTTATGTTCCTCATCTTCGGTGTATACTGCCGGCGGGCCTTTGCGTTGCGGCACCTCCACAGATACCACCTCTTCCTTAAATTTGCCCGATTTCCAGGCGGCAGCCGAGCGTTTGTACGATTCTATGGCAAAGTCGTCCTGCTCCTTACGGCTTATATTATATTCCCTGGCGCACATTTCGCCGGCATTGCCCATGTGAAAATGGTTGAATGGATCGGTAAGGCCGTCGTGAACCAGTCCGTCTATCAGTATTCCGTTCCCCAGGCGATATCCTTTCCTTGCCTTTTCAAGGTAATAGGGCACAAGCGACATATTTTCCATACCGCCCGCCACTACCACATCGCTATCGCCGAGCAAAATGCTCTGGGCGCCGAATATGGTTGCTTTCATGCCGGAGGCACACACTTTATTTATGGTGGTACAGGGTACAGAATCGGGCAAAACGGCGAATTTGGCTGCCTGCCTTGCGGGGGCCTGTCCCTCACCTGCCTGCAGAACGTTACCCATAAGTACTGCATCTATATCGTGGTCGTCAAGCTTTGTCCTGTCTATAGCCTTGCGGATAACTATGGCTCCAAGCGATACGGCCGGCACTTCCGATAAAATTCCTCCGAAACTGCCCGTTGGGGTGCGAACCGCTGATACTATATATACTTCTTTTGTCATCAATTCATGAGTTAAAATTGTTCAAAAGTATTATTTTTTTAGAGCGGGGTTACGTGGATTTTCATAATAATACTAACACGTTATAAAACATTGGTTGCCTTATACATGCCTCTTTACCGCTTTTCAGAAAAATGCGAAAATGTTTGTTTTTTCGCACGTTACGGATTCGAAGTTATTAATTTTTAACTTGTAACAATTAAACTCTGTCTGAATATGGCATTTCACAGTCAAATCTTGCCCCGATATGGGCAAAACGTGTCCTGGTAAAGTTTAATTTGTAGGTAGTATTCAGTAATTAGTATTCTGGTTTTACGTTTCAATTTTCCATGGCGGTAAAAATTCATTGCACTCCCGACCCCGATAGCTATCGGGACCATCGGGATGCACAGTGAACGGCATTTTTCTGATTGTACCGCTGTGAGTTTGCCCGCCCGGATGCTCCGTTCGGACGGGCCGCGTCCTTCGTCCTCGCAAGGACGGCATAGAGGAGAGAACCATTGCACACTTTTGCACAGTGAAAGCATATTTTTAATTGGTATTTAGTAATGAGTATTCTGATTTGTATTTATTTCCTTCATGTCAGATAAGTTTATTGCACACTTTTGCACAGTGAACGCTATAATGTGTGCAGTGTAATAACGCATATGCAAAATACTTATAGTAAAGTAGCCGTTTCTTGCCGCTTTTTGCCCCTTTTTGCCGTATTTGGGTGTGGGGGGGGGTATCCTTTAATTGATAATTAGTAATTAACAATTAAT
>JABEUT010000037.1 GCA_013044305.1 Bacteroidia bacterium | reverse complement strand
TGCCGCCGGAACCTATTTGGTAAGAATTGGAAACGAGAAATTCCAGCTGGTGAAGAAGGTAATTATTAATTAGGATGATTGAGGCGAAACAGGTAGAGGCGCCTTTTGCAGAATAAGGACTCTATTGCTTAATAAAAGCGCTTTGCATTTCGTTTTGCAGCTTCAGGGCTTCCTTGCGTGCTTCCGAGGCAAAGTCTTTACCGCTTCCGGAGTATATTATACTCCTTGATGCGTTAATTAGAAGACCTCCATCGTTTGTTGCTCCGTTTGCCATCACCTCTGCCATGTTGCCGCCCTGTGAGCCAACCCCGGGTACAAGCAAAAAATGCTCCGGTACTATTTTACGGATTCTATTAAAGGCGTCAGCTTTGGTTGCTCCGGTTACATACATAGTATTATGGCTGCTGCCCCACCCTTTTGAAGTCCGCAACACCTTTTCGTAAAGAATGGAGCCGTCTTTCATCCTCTTTGTCTGAAAATCTTTTGCCCCCTCATTTGAAGTAAGCGCAAGTAAAATTGTCCATTTGCCTTCGTACTCAAGGAATGGTGTAATGGAGTCCTTACCCATATAGGGAGAAAGGGTAATGGCATTGGCATCAAGGTCTTCGTAAAAAGCGCGCGCATATAAGCCGGCTGTATTACCCACATCTGCCCTTTTGGCATCAGCTATTACAAAAACATCTTCCGGAATAAGCTTTACGGTATTTTTCATGCACCACCAACCGTCTTCACCCATTGCTTCGTAAAAAGCAGTATTTAATTTGTAGGCAACGCACAAATCCTGCGTTTGTTCAATGATACTCCTGTTGAAATCGATCACCGACTTCCGGTTTCTGGCTAAGTGAATTGGGAGCTTTTGCATATCGGTGTCAAGCCCGACACACAGCATGCTTTTCTTCTTTTTAATTTGCTGAATCAGCTCCTTGCGGCTAATAAAACGCTGCATATCGGAAAAATAGGTTCATTTTGTTACTTCATAATTTTCTTTCAAACGCTCCGTATTTTCGGCTATTTTCAGGGCGTCTATCAGCTCCTCTATTTCGCCGCTCAAAAACATTTGCAGGTTATGGGCTGTAAATCCTATCCTGTGATCGGTGATGCGGCTTTGCGGGAAATTATAGGTTCTTATCTTTTCCGAACGGTCGCCTGTGGCAACAAGGCTTTTGCGTTTTGCCGCTTCGGCGCTGTTCTTTTTCTCAAGTTGTATTTCATAAAGCCTTGTGCGGAGCACGGCAAGAGCCTTGTTATAATTTTTAAGCTGCGAGCGTTCATCCTGGCATTGCACTACCATTCCTGTTGGGATATGGGTGAGCCGCACTGCCGAATAGGTTGTATTTACCGACTGCCCGCCATGCCCGCCGGCGCAAAATGTATCTTTTCGAATATCCGATTCTTTTATATCCACGTCCACTTCATCGGCTTCAGGCATAACAATAACCGTGGCCGCAGAGGTATGCACCCTGCCTTGTGTTTCGGTTTTAGGCACCCTTTGTACCCTGTGTACGCCTGATTCATATTTAAGCGTTCCATAAACGCCCTCTCCTTTAACTTCGAATATTATTTCCTTAAAACCTCCTGCTGTTCCTTCCGAATGGTTCAACAGTTCCATCTTCCATCCTTTTTTTTCGCAATAATAGGTGTACATGCGGAACAGGTCTCCGGCAAAAAGCGAGGCCTCGTCACCTCCTGTGCCCGCTCTTATTTCCATTACAGCATCCTTTGAGTCTTCGGGATCCTTAGGAACCAGTAATATTTTCAACTCTTCATCAAGGGCATTTTGCCTGGCGGTAAGTGATTCCACCTCCGATTTCGCCAATTCCTTCATTTCCTCATCTTCCTCCCTGTACAATATATCCTTTGCCGATTGCAGATTAGCCGCTACATCTTTATATTCGGTGTAAACCTTATAGATGGCGCCAAGCTCCTTGTATTCCTTATTCAGGGTGGCAAATAGTTTCATGTTCGCCAGTGTGGCCGGGTCCGACAACTGTTCCTCAATTTGCTTATACCGCTCTGCTATAGATTGCAGTTTATCTAACATACTGCTTAATTTTAGTGCAAATTACGTTATTTTCCGGCATAAACCGGCATTTTACTTGAAACCGCTCCCGCAGTATTTAATTCATCGGTTGAAACATCAAAAATCCCTGTTGCACCAAAGCCTGTATGCAGCCTTTTGTTCCAGTGTGGCATCTCTTTTCTTAAAAACATGATAACATGGATAATACTCCTTTCCGGGGAAATGGGCTATTTTAATATTACGTTGCTGTTGTGCAGTAATAACCGTTAGCTGCACTTCTTCCTCATTGTAATATTCGCACCAGTCGTTGAAATTATTTTTTATCTGAAGACCGTTGATGATAATTATTTCATCACCCGGAAAAATACCCGCTGCCGCTGCCGGGGAATCCGGAGCCACCGCCGATACCTTTACACTTCCATGTCCGTTGCCATGATCTTCCGAAGTTTTCATTCCCCAGAACCGTTCATAATATTTTCTTCCGGCAGATTTGTATAATTCCATCCCCAGCCAGTTCATAGCTTCAATCAGGGGTTTTAGCAGGTCGGCAGGCTTATTAAAATATGTTTCAAATATTTCGGCAAAAGAGCGCGTAGCCATGCGTTCAACTATTTTCAGGTAATCGCCTTCAGTGTATGGCTTCCCCTGCAGGGCATAATCGTGATACAGCGCCTGCATTACATTGTCGAGCGATTTCTTGTTCTGTGTGTTTTTTCTTATGAACATATCTGTAATGAAGGCAAGCAAGCCACCTTCGGTATAGATAGAAACCTTACGCCCAGGCACCCCAGCCGTATATCCGTCGAGCCAGGTATCGAAGGAAGAGAGGGCAACGCTTAGATTAAACCGTCCATAATTATCGAAATGCTTCTGTACTTCGCCTTTCACCGATTTAAGGTACTGTATCTCATTAAATACACCTGATCTGTATAACAGATAATTGCCATAATAGGTTGTTACACCCTCGCATACATAGCCAAGGCGGGAATAGTTCTCTTTGGTATAATCATACGGGAACATCTCTGCCGGTCTTATGGATTTAATATTCCAGCAGTGAAAAAACTCATGGCACGAAATACCCAAAAAATTATTATACATCTCCTCTTTCATAAAATTATAGGTCGGGCCAATGGAAATGTCTGTTGAGCCAAGATGTTCTACGCCATGAAAGCACTTATTAGGCATCAGGTGAAAAAGAAAATGATATTCCTTTACAGGGCAACCCTTCATCATATTCACCTGCTCGTTAATAAATATAAAGAAATCGTTGATAATTTTTGCCCAGTCCGGTTTGCATTCGCCCTGAATCCATAGATGGAATTCAATTCCGTCCATAATAAACATATTATGTTTTAGCGATTTGCTTGCTATAAAGGGACTGTCGGCAAGCTCATCGTAATCTGCCGCTTTAAGTGAAAAAACGACTTGTGTAATCTTCTGTCGGTTTTCATTTTTAACCGCCTTGTAGGCCACAGGCTTATCCTGTTTCATGGCTGTTGCCACCTGATAATTGTCGGGTAATACAAGATTCAGCTGAATGGCTTCGCCACGTTTATCGGGCACGTACATACAGCAATTGGCAGGATTTACAAATAATTGTGAGTCGTCGAGATAGCTGTTGCCTGCATCCAGGTCGGCTGCATAATAGCTGTACAGGATATGCACTTCC
>JABEUT010000036.1 GCA_013044305.1 Bacteroidia bacterium | reverse complement strand
GCAGCCCATCAAAATAAAGCTCGAAAGCCATTGTTCTTTTGTTTTCATTACTATCTTTGTCAATTAATAACCGCTTATTGAATTGCCATGGTACTCCAGATTGAAAAGCAGAAAGATTGCATAGTGGTAAAAATCAATTCCGAAAAGCTGGACAGCCTCATAGCCCCCGAACTTAAAGCGGAATTGGTTAATATCAACTCCGAAGGAGCAAAAAACATTATACTTGATATGTCGGACACCCGTTATTGTGATTCATCGGGCTTAAGCGCCATACTGGTAGGCAACCGCCTGTGCAAGCAATCGGGAGGCTCGCTGGTAATAACGGGCATGAAGGAGTCTGTAAAAAAACTTATCCTTATATCGCAACTCGACCACATTTTGAATACCGCCGGCACGGTAGAGGAAGGCATCAGCAAGTTCATACAACCCTGATGCCCGCAGGGTGCATATACCCGTCCTTTCCTTGTGCCGCCTGTAATTCATCGGCTACCTTAAAAGAACCAATAAGTTTTATCGTATTACCTACAACACACCATTCAGCGTAACCATACTCGGGTGCAGCTCTGCCACCCCAGCCTTCGGCAGAAACCCTTCGTCGCAGCTTGTACAGCATTCGGGGAGTTACTTTCTTGTGGACTGCGGCGAGGCTACCCAAATGCAGCTGCGTCGGTTTTCGGTAAAGTTTCAGCGCATAAGCCATATCTTCATCAGCCACCTGCACGGCGACCATTTCCTGGGGCTGGCAGGGCTGCTGTCGAGTATGCACCTTTTAGGAAGAACCCAGCCGCTTCATATTTTCGCAGAACAAGGGCTGAAAACCATTATTGACACAACTCATGCCGCTTCGCGCACGGTGTTGCAATATCCCCTTCATTTTCACCCGCTGAATTTCGGCGGCAGCGAGGTTATTTATGAAGATGAGAAGATGAAAGTCTCAACCCTCATCATGAGGCACAGCGTTCCCTGCTGCGGCTTCCTGTTCGAGGAACGCCCCTTGCCGCTTAAGCTCATAAGGGAAAAGCTGGAAAAATACTCCATTCCGGTTGAATTACTGGAAGGGATAAAGCATGGAGCCGATTTTATAGCACCCGGGGGCATGGTTGTTCCGAATAAGGAACTAACCCTTCCGCCGCTGCCGCAGCGCAGGTACGCCTGCTGCTCCGATACCCTTTACAATGAAGCGATAATACCGCAGATAGCCAATGCCAACCTGTTATACCATGAGGCTACTTTTACCTCTGATATGCAGCAGCGCGCCCGGCAGACCATGCACAGCACAGCCCATGAGGCGGCGACCATTGCGAAACTGGCCGGAGCAGGCAAACTCATCATTAGCCATTTTTCGGCAAGGTATAAGGATTTAAACCCTCTTCTGGAAGAAGCCCGTGCCATATTCCCCAACACATGGCTTGCAGAGGAAGGCGCCGAAACAGAAGTAGGATAAGGCTGTTCCCTAAAACCTGCCGAAGGCTTAAGAAGATTATCAGGCTGCTGCCTTTTGAGCTATGCCTTTATTGAGTTTGATCACTTTTAAGTAACAAAGTAGTTTTACAAGGGGGTAGGTAGGGTCAACCTCGTACCACTTTGTTGCAAAATTCGGGTTTTCAGGGCTTTGGTGGTGGTTGTTTTGGAACAGTTCGCCAAGCAGAAAAAAATCCCAGGGAACAGTATTCTTCGAAAAATCGTGATTATCATAGTTGGAATAGCCGTACTTATGCCCGCACCAGTTTACTATTGCGCCATGTACGGGGCCCATAAGGCACTGCACGGGCAGCAGCAAAAACCACCAGGCGTTGGGGGCAAAAGCAATATAAACGGATGTATAAACGGCTACAAAAGCCATGCGGACAAGCCAGCTGTCGGCAAGCTTGTCTAAAAATGCCCATTCGGGATAACCATCCCGGAACGCCTCTTCGGGCTCTATTTTGCGGCTTGCATACTGCTGGTATATATTCTTTGTCTGAATCATCATGCCCCATACATCTTTAAAGAAATGGGGGGAGTGCGGATCCTTTTGCGTGTCGCTGTAAGCATGGTGCATACGATGCAGTATGGCATAGGCCCTCGGATTCAGGAAGGAAGAACCTTGAGAGAGAAAGGTGAGCAGGTAAAAGAACCTTTCCCAGCCCTTGCTCATGCTGAACATGGAGTGCGATGAATACCTGTGAAGGAAAAAGGTCTGGCAGAAGAGGGAAGCAAACCAATGACAAAGGAAGAACCAGAGAATGAACATAATCGGGGATTCTATCCGTTTTTTTCAGGATACAGTTATGTGCATAATTTTACTTATCGCAACTTCAATTATTCCCGTTGCCCTGGGGCGCGGCGGGAGTAGGATTGGGGTTGGTATTGGAAGGCGTCCTTTTATCGGGAGGGATAAGATAAACCCTGCTAAAGTCGCGGTAATCCATAGAATTGCCATAAAAGTTTTTTACATAGTTGTGAAGCAGATAGTAGTTTTCATCGTAAAACACGCAGAGGAATGGCGCGTCGTTCACTGCAGTCTGGTCGGCAGCCTCGTACAACTTGTTCCTTGCCGAATCATTAACCGTTACCAGGGCAGCCTGATATAAGGAATCGAAGTGCGCGCTCTTGTATCTGAACGGGTTGGCATTGCTTCTTGCGTTGGAATCCTTGGGAACGTTAGCGCCATAAAGCAGGCTTAGGAATGTTTGGGGGTCGGGGTAGTCGGCATTCCATCCTTCCCTGAAAAAACCGATTTTTCCTCTTTCAAGGGCATCAAGATGTTGCGGGAAGGGAACCTTTGAAATATTTACGGTTATATTCAGGTTCTCTTCGAGCATTTTCTTCACTTCGTCGGCAAGCTGGTCATTGCGTGTGCCGCCGTCAGAATTGGTTTCAAGGGTTATCTCACCCAAGCCTTTTCCGTTTGGATATCCGGCTTTGGTAAGCAGTTCTTTTGCCTTGTCAGCGTCAAAGGTGTATCCCTTCACTTTAGTATTGTCGTAACCGGGCATTTCAGGCACAAAGCCGTTGTCGGCAGGTATTCCTTCGCCCTTCATGGTATAGGTTACTATTTTGTCGCGGTCTATTGCATAATTGAATGCCTGGCGCAGGTATTTATTGGAAAATACTTTGTTCTGGGTGTTAAAGCCGAAGAAATAGGTTTCCAGCGCCGGATATTGTTGCAGCACATAATCAACGGAATTGCTGTTGTTCTGACTATTGAGGTTGCCAAGAATCTGCGGAATGATTTCCACGGGTATCTGGTACATCATATCCAGATTATCTTTTTGGAATTCAAGAAGTTCGCTTCTTTTCTCCTTTACAAAAGTGTATTTTATGGATTCCAGGTATGGCAATTGGTTTCCGTTTTCATCCACATTCCAGTAGTTGCTGTTTCGCGCCAACACCAAGGCTTGTCCTTCCTGTATTTCCCTCAAGTAAAACGGGCCTGTTCCAACGCAATGAATGCGTATGTCTCTGCCATATTTGGCCAGGGCTTCCTTGGGGTAGAGGCAGCATCCGGCCATGGTCAGTATTTCGAGAAAAGTGGGCGCCGGATGGGTTAGCTTTATCTGCAGGGTATTGGCATCAATCACCTTTATGCCCGGAACACCGCCCGAAGGCAAAGGTTTTCCGCTGGCGGTAAGCTGGTAGCAGTTGTCGGCTCCCTCAACAAGTCCTTTGAAGGTAAGCTGGAATTGCGAATTTTGGGGGCCTGCCGTGCAAAGCTGGTCAAAACACCATTTAAAATCGTCGGCTGTTATTTCTCTTCCTTTGCCGCCTTCAAAGCATGGGTCGTCCTGAAAATGGACCCCTTTGCGAATGTAAAATGTCCAGATATTGGCGCTGTCGTTATGTATCCATTTTTCGGCGAGGCAGGGCACAACGGATAGGTCTTTAGGGGAGAGTTTCACCAACCCTTCAAATATCTGGTTGGTGATATTTACGGCAACAAGTTCTGTTACGTCAAGCGGGTATAAGCTGCGGAAATTGGTAATCTCATTCACCCTGAATGTACCTCCGTAATAAACGCCTCCTTTACCCTGTCTTCCGCTCTGTTCCTTGGGTCCGCCGTTGCATGCGGCGAGCAGCGCAAGGCAGAGTATTCCGGGTATAATGTGTTTGTTCATATCTTAAATAATAACTTATATATCAACCAATTTACACAATCCTTATTTGAGTACAATGGGCAAAAGTAAAAAAATTAATCTATCGACTAACAAAAACTTAATATTTTTATAATACCATACGGGATTTTCAGGAATATGAAGCCGCGCCGTTCTGTATTTGTCTTATCTATTTAATTAGTATTCAGGCCGCGTTACGCCCTGATAAACCAACGCCCGCAGGGGTAATGTGATTTTCCTTTTATTCTTTTTTATAACCACATTCAGGGGTTTATTTGCCTTACATTTTATAAACCATGCAATTTACCGTCAAAACAACCATATAAATATAAGACAACCAATACTTAATACCTATTTAAGATCGAAATGCGCATTATTTCGTGTGGCTCCATCGCAATCCGGCGAATAGGTTCGGTTGTATCCGGGGCAATACTAATTTTTTTGCCGAATTATTCTTCTTTAGGTTTTCTTTGCAGCATCATGGAATACCAGATTAATACCGCGCATATAACAGCAATTACAATACCGAAGTACAGAACATCCTGCGGGTTTTCCCAAGAGGCTACCTTTTGCACCATCAGGGTTGCCAGAAATAGAATAACCATTTTGGAAATATTCAGTTTAAGGTCGTCTATTGAATGAATTTTGAGCCAAGGAATGGTGTTTACATTCCCTATAAAAAGCTTATATATGCCTATGGCAAAAATGTAACAAACAAGAGCCAGTAAATAAATATCAATAATGGTTATAATGTGTGCCGACACAAGCGCAAAGTGAACTAAACCGGTTTTATAGTAGGCATCTATCACCTCGGTAACAATTGTATAAAGCCTTAGTATGCCCATCAGCATCAATATGGCTGTGGATGTATACAGTACGAGTATTGCCGGAAAAATAAACCATTTTGTGTGTTCCAGTATCCGGCGTACTATTCCTATGTCGTTCAGCGGCATAATTCAAATTATGCTGCCAAGTAAGTAGCATCTGCCTGCTTATGCAATGACAACAGTCAGCTAAGAATATGAGAAAATTTCTACAAACGCCCGTTGCTCGCGCAAATTAATCTGTGAAAAGGTGCAGAAAAACAGTATAATACGTCTTACTATTTACCGTTATAAGCCCACTTCAGGTAAACGGCTCCCCAGGTAAATCCACCCCCGAAAGAGGAGAGGATGATGTTGTCGCCCTTTTTAAGCTGGCTTTCGTAATTCCAGAGGCACAGCGGTATGGTGCCGCAGGTGGTGTTGCCGTATTTGTGTATGTTCATCATTACTTTGCTTGCCGGCAGCTCCATTCTTTCCTGTACGGCCTGAATGATGCGCTGGTTTGCCTGATGGGGGACAAGCCATGCCACGTCGTCCGCTTTCAGGTTGTTGCGTTTCATCATTTCTACCGAAACATCGGCCATTTGCTTAACGGCAACTTTGAATACCGCCTGGCCTTCCTGATAAACAAAATGTTCTTTAAGGTCAACCGTTTCCTGCGATGGTGGTTTAACCGATCCTCCGGCTTTCTGAAACAGGTGCCTGCACCCCGACCCGTCGGCACGGCACAGGAAATCCTGTATTCCCAGCCCTTCGGTATTTGGTTCGAGCAGCACGGCGCCGCAGCCGTCGCCAAAAATTACGCAGGTGGAGCGGTCGTGGTAATCTATAATGGTTGACATTTTGTCGGCTCCAACCACCACCACCTTTTTATAGGCCCCGCTTTTAATGAACTGGCTTGCAGTTATTAAGGCGTAAATAAATCCGGAGCAGGCGGCGTTCATATCGTAGCTCCAGGCGTTTACAGCCCCTATCTTATCGCTTATGATATTGGCCGAGGCAGGGAAAATATAATCAGGCGTTACGGAGGCGAGTATAAGCAAATCAATTTCTTCGGGCCTGGTTCCGCTTTTCAGCAGAAGTTGCTTCACCGCTTCCACAGCCATTACCGAAACGCCTTTTTCTTTGCCTTTAAGTATCCGTCTTTCCTTTATCCCGGTACGGGATGTTATCCATTCATCGTTGGTATCAACCAGCTTCGACAGTTCTTCGTTTGTGAGTATGTAGTCGGGCAGGAAACCTTCTACTGCGGTAATTGCGGCGTTTACACTCATTGGAGTTTTCGGCAAACTATATATTATTAATGTTAGTTATTTTATTCGGCTTGCACAGTCTTTTACCCTGGTTGTTATGATTGTGCATAATGATTTACTTACCCGTACTTTCGGCGAGCGAGGGGTTAAACGCCATTTTTATTTTTTCTGTTACCCGTGTTTCCACCATGTGGTAAGCCTGTATCAGCATGTTGCAGGTGGCGGTAGCCGAGGATATGCCATGCCCCGCAATAATGGGGCTGTTTATGCCAAGCAGGGGCACTCCCCCGTAGTTTTCGTAATTGAACCGTTCAAAATAATCGTCGGAGCGGTTCCGCTTCTTCATCAGTTCGTAAAGCGCTTCCGCTTCCTTAAGTACCACATTGCCAACAAATCCTTCGCAAACCACCACGTCGGCCTTGCTCGAAAAGAGGTCTCTCCCTTCTATATTGCCGACAAAATTAATGGTTGTCATTTTTTTCATCATCTGGTGGGTGGACTGGGCAATCAGGTTTCCTTTTTCTTCCTCTTCGCCTATGTTAAGTAATCCCACCTTGGGGTTTTCTATGTGAAATATTGCCTTGGCATATATCTGACCGAGCTGGGCAAACTGGCATAATACTTCGGGCCGGCAGTCGGCGTTACTGCCTACGTCGAGCAATAATCCCGTACCGCCGTCTTCCTTGGGCACCACTCCTGCCAGCGAGGGGCGCAATACCCCTTCTATTGCTTTTACGCTGTACAAGGCTGCCACCATCATGGCGCCGGTGTTGCCGTTACCGGTAAAACTGTCTATCTTGCCTCTTTTGAGCATTTCGAATCCTACGGCTATGCTCGAGTCGGTTTTCTTGGTAAAGGCTTTCATCGGATGATCGCCCATTTCAATAACCTGGGTGGTGTGCACGATCTCAAACTGCCCGGGCGATGCATTGTTTTTTTGCAGGAGAGGTAATATCCGTTCTGTATCGCCGAAAAGAACAAGGCGCACATCTCCCGGCAGCTTTTGCCGCGCTAAAACGGCTCCTGCCACTGTGGTTTCGGGTGCATAATCGCCACCCATTATATCCAATCCTATTTTCACCATTAAGGTCGGTAAATTAAATTAAAGCCGGGTGCTGCATGAAGGATGTTGTAATAAACTGCTGTGGCGCCGGTACCATCATTATTTGTTTCCGGCAATCCTCATTTCAACCCAACAATTGATTGATGTCAGGCTACAGATTTTTCAATTTCAGGCTTACCTTTATAGAAGCCGCATTCGGGGCACACGCGGTGGCTTAGCACGGGGGCTCCGCAGTTGGAGCAGGTGGTAAGGGTTGATGCTTTGGCTTTGTAATTGGTTCTGCGTTTTCTGCCGCGGCTTTTAGAGTGTCGTCGCTTGGGGTGTGGCATTGGTTTTTAGTTTAAGGTTATTAGTTATTAATCGCAAGCATGTTAAAGATTATATCCTCTGGAGCTGTCCAATATATATTGTTCATCGTGGCTTTTTTCCTTGTGAATGCTGTCCAGTTTCTCCAGCACCGTGGCATTGCATAGGCTTTTGCCATTTACATCGGCCGGGTGAATACGTTGCATGGGCAGCCAAAGCGCCACGTATTGATAGATGTAAGGAGCTGCCTCAAATTCATATTCGGAGGAGGTAAGCGACACCATGTCGTCTTCTTCCTGATGCACGCTGCACCCTGTTTTTACAATAAGCTGCCGGCTGATGTCAATCGGCATGTCAAAGTCATCGCCGCACCGGTCGCAGGTTATGTTCACCGTTCCGGTTATAACAAAGCTAATAATGAAAATAGATGAATTCTTGTTAAAAGATATCCTTGCGTGTATGCTTGC
>JABEUT010000272.1 GCA_013044305.1 Bacteroidia bacterium | reverse complement strand
GGGTAGGGACTGCTCGCTCAAACCTGCCGGCAATTTTGCCGCTTTTTTTTTGCTATCACCCACATTTTCAATAACATGCCATTTTTCTTGCCGCCACCCCCCACACCCTAAAACGGCAATAAGCGGCAATAAGCGGCAAGAAACGGCGATATTATACCACTCAAAGTGGGCATGGAGCAATAGTTACACACCGAACCCCTGTTTTGTGTGTAATTGTGTACAAAAATTACCCTTCACTGTGCAAAAGTGTGCAATAAACTTATCAGACATTAAGAAAATAATTACAATCCAGATTGCTCATTACCAAATACTAACTACCAACTACTAATAAAAAATATGCCGTTCACTGTGCACCCTGATAGCTATCGGAGTGTGCAATAGGTACAAAATAATCTAAGCATAGCGAGGACTGAATGAGCAGAATTGAGTATGCCATAAATTGCTCCTGCAATCTATCTATCTGGACTTGTTGCCGGAAGCGGATGTTCATATTCAAGCTGATATAGAATAGATGTACAGAGTGTATAAGATAGTATATTTGCATGGCAAATTAATAAACCTAAAAAGAACTCCCAGCGATCCAACATCTTATGTCAGCAGACAATTATAATGCCCCCGATTACTATTTACTGGATGAACTGCTCACAGACGAGCACAAGCTCATAAGAGACAGTTTGCGTGCAATTGTAAAAAAGGAAATTAGCCCGATTATAGAAGAATGCTGCCAGAAAGCAGTTTTCCCAAAACATATAATAAAAATACTGGGCAACGCCGGCGCCTTCGGTCCCACCATTCCTTCGGAATATGGCGGTGCCGGGCTCGACTACATTTCCTACGGGCTTATGATGCAGGAGTTGGAAAGGGGCGACTCCGGCATACGCTCCACCGCTTCGGTGCAGGGGTCCCTGGTAATGTACCCCATCTATGCCTTCGGTAGCGAGGAGCAAAGAAGAAAATACCTGCCTCCGCTTGCCGCAGGCGATAAAACAGGTTGCTTCGGCCTAACCGAACCCGACTACGGCTCCGATCCCGGCGGTATGGTTACAAGGCTGAAGGACAGCGGCAGCCACTACCTGCTCAACGGAGCTAAAATGTGGATTTCCAATGCACCCTTTGCCGATGTGGCAGTGGTATGGGCCAAGGACGAACAGGATGTAATAAGAGGGGTAATTGTTGAAAGAGGCATGAAAGGATTTACCACTCCCGAAACCCATAACAAATGGTCGCTAAGGGCCAGCGCCACCGGCGAACTTGTTTTCGATAACGTAAAAATTCCCAAAGAGAACATACTGCCGGGTGTAAAGGGATTAAAAGGTCCGCTTGCCTGCCTGAACATGGCAAGATACGGCATAGCCTGGGGCGTGGTAGGCGCCGCTATGGATTGCTACGACTCGGCCTTGCGCTATGCAAAAGAACGTAAGCAGTTCGGGAAGCCGATAGCCTCGTTTCAGTTGGTGCAGAAAAAACTGGCCGAGATGATTACAGAAATCACCAAAGCACAGCTCCTGTGCTGGAGGCTCGGAACCCTGCAAAACGAAAAACGCGCCACACCGGCACAAATATCCATGGCAAAACGCAACAACGTGAATATGGCTATACAGATAGCCCGCGAGGCAAGGCAGATACACGGTGCAATGGGTATTACGGGAGAGTTCCCCATAATGAGACACGCTATGAACCTTGAATCGGTAATAACCTACGAGGGAACCCATGACATCCACCTGCTGATTACAGGACAGGATATTACCGGCATATCCGCTTTTCAATGACCTTTAGACATTATAAGCCGGCAGGCACAACAAATACTTACTGCAAAAAGAAAGGTTATGTAACCGGTCCTCCCGGCTTCAAATACGCTGCCCGCAGAGCTGCTGCAGCGCTGTATCCTGCTCTCTTTTTTCTGTCCGCTCCTGCAATGAATGCCCAAACATCCCAGCCAGGCTGCGAGCAGATCTTCAACATGATGATCAATGCAATTGACCAGGTGAAGACCCTCCGGTTCAACCTTCATTCGGAAGAGCGCTTCGCCACAGGTTTTGTGGTTGTAAACTCCATGATAAAAGTAAACACTGCACCGTACAAGGTATATTATAAAGACCTTGCGAGGGGCGTGGAAGCCCTTTGGCTGCTAGGGCAAAACGACAATGAAGCGATAATAAACCCGAACGGGTTCCCATACGTAAACCTGCGGCTCGATCCGTACGGAAAAATAATGCACAAAGACGCTCATCAAACCATAGACAGGCTGGGCTACAGTTATATTCGTAAGATATTGTACCACTCGGTAAACCAGTTTCCCGATGCGTACAAGAAATATATAATCCGCGGAGAAGACACCGATTACGACGGCAACTCTTGCTACAAACTGGTGATGAACTTTACCGACTTTCATTACCTGACCGTAATGGTTCAAAACAAAGGCGAATCGGTAAACAGTATAGCAGACAGTTTTTATCTCAACAACTACCTGGTACTTACCGCCAACGGGCTCACCTCTTATGAGGAGGAGCTAAAGCCCGGAACCATACTCTCGGTGCCCGATGTGTATGCCAAAACTTCGGTGATTGTAATCAGAAAAGACCTGAACCTGCCGGTTTACCTGCGCATATACGACAACAAAGGACTCTTTGAAGTGTACGGTTTTACCAACATACAGGTAAATACCCCCATGCCCGATGCGGAGTTTACCGAGGATTATCCGGGATACAACTTTTAGCCATGTTATCCCCTTCCGGCAATCTTAGTTGTTTACGATCACGCCATTGGGCGGCTATAATATTACTTTTTCTGCTGCACGGCGCCGCTGTGGCACAGCCCGACGATGCCCGTGCCATTATAAACAAGGTGATGGAAAAACTAGGAGGAATAAATACAGCCTGTTACCAGCTTACTTACTGCGAAAAGGTTTTTGAAACCGGTAAGATGCGCCGAGGCAGTTCGGATATCAAATACCGGAAAACAACACAAAGGGTATATATGAAAACCGAAAATGGCACAGAACTCTTATGGGGCCCAGATTTAAACGATGGCGATGTACTCGTTCACCCATCTTCGTTCCCGTTTTTTAACCTAAGCCTTAACCCCGACGGCTATTGGATGAGAAAAGACCAGCATCACGGAGTGCAGGATATCGGCTTCCAATATCTTTCGGTTGTGCTGAACGCTGCAATAAAACGGGCGGGTGACCGGTTCAGCGACTATTTTACATACGCCGGAGATACCACTTTATGCGGTACAAACTGCCTGAAAATAAAGGTGGCGGCCCCGCGCTTCGGATACATTAAATACAAGGTGGGAAAAGGCGAAAACATCATAACCATAGCCCGCAACCTGGCGTTAAACGAATACCTGGTGCTTAAACACAACCCCGGAACCGGCTCCTATACCGATGTAAAAGAAGGACAGACAATTCTCATCAGCACCGATTACGCCCCCCTGGTGGAACTGTGTATTGACAAGCATACGCTCATACCCTTAATGCTGCAGGTAAACGACGAAAAGGGCCTCTTTGAGCAATACATCTACCGCAACCTGGTTATAAATCCTGCAATGGATGAAAGTGAATTTTCAAAAGACTATAAGGACTATCACTTTTGAGCCCCGGGTAATCATTTATGATGGGTCGTGCAAAACGGTATATTCCTGCTCCGCCGGCCTTGCCTGCTCATTCCGCAGCCGCCATTCACCGACTCACAACCGGCTTTCGCCTTCGGGCAGCGGAACATTGCCTAATTGAGCTAACCCGTTCAGGCATACTTATCCTACATTTGCCATCCAAACCAGAATACTATGGAAAAAGACAGCAACAAGGAAACCACAACTACCGGCAACGATTTCCTGAACAACATGGAACCGCGCAGAGGCCGGTATCTGGGCGGCATGGTTATACTTGCAGTAGGCATTGTGCTGCTGTTGAAGCAGCTTGGCGCCGTGGTGTTCCCCGCCTGGCTCTTCACATGGCCTGCCGGGCTTGTAGTGCTTGGGTTGTATCTCGGCCTGCGGCATGGATTCAGGGGCAGGAGCTGGATTATGGTATTACTTATAGGAGGCATTTTTCTTGCGCAGGATTTTTACCCCGGGCTTAATGCCTGGGAGTATATATGGCCCATAATCATTATAGCCGCAGGGTTGATGATGATATTCCGCCCAAAAAGAAAATGGGACTGGCGTAACAACCCATACTGGGAAGGCAAGGGCAGGAAATGGGCAGGGCGCTATCAAAACCTGTACGGACAAGATAGCGGATCCCGCAGCCATACAGGCGACGACTATGTTGATTCGGTATCGGTATTCGGCGGAGTACATAAGGTTATTGTATCCAAGGATTTTAAAGGCGGCGATATGGTGAACATCTTCGGCGGGTCCGAACTGAACTTGAGCCAGGCCGACATTAAAGGCACCGTTATACTCGATGTGGTTCAGATGTTCGGCGGATGCAAAATCATTGTTCCTGCCGACTGGACCATTCAATCGAAAATGGTTTCTATATTCGGGGGGATTGAAGACAAACGCTATGCAGCCATGCTGAAACCCAATCCCGATAAAATATTGGTTATAGAAGGCACCTCTATCTTTGCAGGCATTGAAATAATCAGCTATTAAATCATTTTGGCAGAAGCATGAGCACACCGAAAATATTCAAAAGTCAATTGCTCCTGCTGGTTGTGCCACGCATTCCGCTATGGATAATATGGAGTGCCATACAGACATGGGTGCTTGTGCTTGCCGGCTTCAGCCTGAAAATAGCACTGACCGACAGCCTTGTAAGCACAGGTTTGCTGCTTATGATAGGCTTGGCGGTGGGTAAGGCGTTGCAATACTACCGTCCGGATAAGGGTAAATTCCTGTATATTTTCGCCTGGATACTTGGCATTGCCGCCATAGGCACAGGAATTATCAAATGGGCGCTGCCATTGCTCATATCCGACGGGATATATAACCGGTTTTTATCAGATACACTGCCGGTGCGCTTTTATATTTCTTTTTTAATGACCGGCTGGCTTACATTGCTCTACTGGCTCCTGTTTTCTTTCAATGATCTAAGGCAAAACGAGAAAAGAAAAAGGGAAGCCGAAGAAATTTCGAGAGATGCGGAGTTGTATAAACTGCGGCAGCAGCTGCAGCCTCATTTCCTGTTCAACAGCCTGAACTCCATCAGCGCCCTTACCGCCAACAGGCCCGAAGAGGCGCGGCACATGATACAGCAATTGGCAGATTTCCTGCGCGGCACCCTGAAAAATGATGAGAAAGCCATGGTAAGCCTGCGTGAGGAATTGCAGCACCTCGCCCTGTACCTTAATATTGAAAAGGTACGTTTCGGACACCGGTTGAACACAGAGATAAACAATGACGATGCAGCCTTAAATTGCCTGATCCCCCAAATGATTTTACAACCCATTGTTGAGAATGCCATTAAGTACGGCCTGTATGATACCGCCGGATCTGTAACCATCGCCATTCATGCCAGCGCCGGAGAAGGAATCCTGAAAGTATCTGTACAAAACCCTTTCGACCCCCAAACACAGGTTTCAAAACCGGGTGCCGGCTTCGGTTTGAATTCATTGCAAAGAAGGCTCTACCTGCTTTATGCACGCAACAACCTGATAGATACCAGAGCCGAGGGCAGCCTGTTTACCACAACCGTTACCATACCCCAGTCATGATCAAGGCCATCATAATTGACGACGAACCCCTGGCGCGCTCCATTATTGCAGAATATTTGCAAGACAACGCCGAAATAAAGGTGGCAGCCGAATGCAGCGACGGCTTTGAAGGCGTAAAAGCCATAGGTGAATTAAAACCCGACCTCATCTTTCTGGATGTGCAGATGCCAAAGCTGAACGGCTTCGAGATGCTTGAACTGCTGGATAGCGAGCCGGCCGTTATCTTTACAACCGCTTTCGACGAATATGCCATGAAGGCTTTCGAAGCACACGCGATAGATTACCTGTTGAAGCCTTTCAGCAAGGACAGGTTCGGCAAAGCCATAGATAAAATGAAACAGGGTCTTGGAAAAACCGAAGGGCAAGGCAAGGTAAGGCAAATGCTCGGCGATATGGCAGGACAGCCCTTGCAGAGCGGCCGGGTGGCCGTAAAAACAGGAGCCGGAATACGAATTATCCCCATGAACGACATACACTACCTTGAAGCATACGACGATTATGTAAAGATTCATACAACGGAGGGTGTTTATCTGAAAAAGAAAACCATGGGTCACTTTGAGGCGACATGCGATTCAAAGCAGTTTGTGCGTGTGCACCGTTCGTTTATGGTACAGCTGTCGCAGATAACACGAATAGAACCGTATGAAAAAGACGGACATATTCTGATCCTGAAATCGGGAGAAAAAATACCCGTAAGCAAAACCGGATATCCTAAACTGAAAACCATTCTTGGAATATAGCATGATTTTATATATGAACCATTTTCACATAATAATAAAAAGTCTTGCCCAAAGGCACATTCCCTTTTCTTCATCCGAAAGGACTTCGGTTTTTCAAGGAGATTGTACCCGAAAAGGCAAGCACAAGGCGTCCGAAAAAATAGAAAGCATTTATTCCTGCGTATTTAAAGTATTTTTAGTTTTGCGCCGTCTTACTACCGCAAACCGGTATTGTAACCAATACCGGTTTATCATTTCAAAGCTGATACCACCGCCGAATGAACTCCATTATCCGCTGCTTCAGGTGCAGGATGCCATTAAAATTACCGGTAAACACTCTACGATGAATGGCATAAGGTACATTTCAATATTTCTTCTTTTCTGCTTTGCATGGGCAAGCGAAGGGAGATGCCAGCAGCGCCCCGACAGCAGCAGCAGGTTATCCTTAAAACAGAGCATTGACTATGCGCTGCAGCATCAGGGGAACGTTATCAATGCGCAGTACGAGGTAAAAAAAGCCGGCGCAAAGGTGAATGAAATTACAGGTATAGGGCTGCCGCAGCTCAATGCCAGTGGCAATGTGCAGGACTTTTTTGAACTGCCTACCACCCTCATTCCCGCCCAGTTCTTCGGAGGCCCGCCGGGCGATTTTATACCTCTCAAATTCGGAACCCAGTACAACACCGGCGGCGAGCTCGATGCATCGCAGCTGCTGTTCGACGGCACCTATATCACAGGACTTGAAGCCGCTAAAACATACAGGGAACTGTCGCAGAAAAGCCTTGTTCAAACCACCATTCAAACCGTTTCGCTCGTATCTAAAGCCTATTACACGGTGCTGGTAACCAATTGGAAATTGCAAATGGTGGAAGCCGATGCCGCCCGCCTGAAAGCATTGCTCGATGAAACCGAAGCCATGTACAAGAACGGTGTGGCCGAAAAGTTAGACTGGGAAAGGATAAAGGTGAACTATAATAATATAACCACCCAGATTCAGAATACACAAAGGCTTGTACGGCTTAGCAACAAATTACTCAAATTCCAGATGGGGATGCCCCAGACCGACAGCCTTACCCTTACCGACAGCCTGAAGTCAATACCCATAGTGCCCGACCTGGAAAGCGACAGCGCCTTTAACCCCTCAAACAGGATAGAGTATTCCATGGCACAAACCCAGATAAGGGCAAACCAGCTGATGCTGCAAAAAGACCGGTACTCAAACCTGCCGAGCCTGCTGCTTATAGGTTCGGTGAGCGAGCAAACCTACGGCGAAAAGCTCGAATTCAACGGAACATGGTACCCTACAGGCATAGTGGGGTTAAAGGTGAACCTGCCCTTGTTCTCCGGCTTCCAGAGGGCTAACCGAATACAGCAGGACAAGATTGGGTTGCTTGAAAGCGAAAACAACCTGAACACCATCCGGCAAAGCATTGCCCTCGACATAGCCAACAGCGCCACAAACTTCAGCAATGCCTTATCAGACCTTAAAAACCAGCAGGCAAACATGGACCTTGCCCAAAGCGTGGAACATGATTCTAAAATAAAATACGAGTCTGGAACAGGTTCATACCTTGAAGTGGTGGACGCCGAAACATCACTTACCGAAGCCGAATCGGAATATTACAGCGCGCTGTTCAGCGCCCTGGTGGCCAAAGTTGATTATGAACAGGCCAAAGGAACACTTTATAAGAAATGAAAATAAAATTTACAAGATGAACAATAAACTGCCTGCCGCATTCTGCCTGCTGCTTTTAACCGGAGCGGCATGCACACACCGGTCAAAACTGGAGACAGATAAGGAGAAGCTTACCCAACTGAAAAAACAGGAGGGCGACATTATGTCTCAAATACAAGCGCTGAACGATACCATTAAGGCGGAAGGCGGCAACACTGTAAAAACAACCCGCGTAGGCGAACAAACCCTCGCCTTGCAGCCTTTCAGGCATTTTGTGGAGGTGCAGGCAGCCGTTTACGGGCAGGACAACATTGAGGTAAGCTCCGAAACAATGGGTGTCATTAAACGGATACTTGTTACGGAAGGAGATCAGGTGCGTAAAGGCCAGGTGCTCGCCCAGCTCGACGACTCCGTATTATTGCAGAATATACAGGAAATGCAAAGCGCCCTAAATCTTGCCGCAACGCTTTACGAAAAGCAGAAAGCCCTCTGGGACCAGAAGATAGGAACCGAAGTGCAATACCTTAGCGCCAAAACGAATTATGAATCGCAGCAGAATAGACTCTCGGCGCTGCAGCAGCAGGACGAAATGATGAAATTAAAATCGCCGATTGACGGGGTGGTCGATGCCGTGAACATAAAAATAGGCGAAAGCGTTGCCCCCGGACTGCCAACCGTCAGGGTAGTAAACCTGGAACACCTGAAAGTAAAAGGCGATGTGGCGGAGGCGTATATTGCCGATATACATAAGGGCGACTCGCTGAAAATAAGTTTCCCCGATCTGCATACCGAGGTTACCTCCACAGTCAGCTATATTTCGCGATCCATTGATGAGGTAAACCGCACCTTTACCGTGGAGGTTGACCTGCCGCAAAACCCCGACTACCATCCCAACATGATTGCCATAATGAAAATTATGGATTACTACAACCCCGCAGCCATTGTTATACCGGTGAACATAGTTCAAAACGACCCCACAGGAGCCTTTGTTTATACCGCCGTTGACCATAACGGAATTATGACGGCAACCAAAGCGCCTGTAACCATAAAAACCGGAATGGTGTACGACGGGATGGCGGAAATATCGGCCGGCTTAAAGGCAGGCGATAAGCTGGTAACCGTAGGTTATGAAGACTTAAACAACGGAGACGCGATAAGCTTTTAAAGCGCAGGATACAAACAGATACTGTTTATGAAAGATATTTTTAAGGAATTTAAACCCAGTTCGTGGGCCATTGATAACAAAACAAGCATCTTCGTGCTTACGGTTATCATTACCCTTGCCGGCATCATGTCGTTCAACAACCTGCCCAAGGAAAAATTTCCGGATATAGCCATACCGACCATTTTTGTGCAAACCATATACCCCGGCACCTCGCCGGCCGATATGGAAAACCTGGTTACCCGGCATATTGAAAAAGAGATAAAAGCCATTTCAGGAGTAAAGAAGGTAACGAGCCATTCCCTGCAGGATTATTCAACCATCATCGTGGAGTTCAACACCGACGTTAGCGTGGACGATGCGAGGCAGAAGGTGAAGGATGCCGTGGATAAATCGAAATCGGAACTGCCGAGCGATTTGCCCAACCCCCCCCTGGTGAACGATTTCAATTTTGCCGACATGCCCATATTATTTGTGAACCTTTCAGGCGATTTCGACCTGTCGAGGCTTAAGAAATACGCCGATGCGCTGAAGGACAAAATTGAATCGATGCCCGAAATAACCCGCGTGGACGAGGTAGGGGCACAGACAAGGGAAATACAGGTGAACGTGGATATGTACAAAATGCAGGCCGCCAAGGTTACTATGGGCGATATTGAACGGGCTGTTTCCAGCGAAAATCTCGTAATATCCGGCGGCATAGTAACCATGGGCAGCAAGCAGCGCTCGTTATCCGTATCGGGGCAGTTCACCAATATGGATCAGATAAGAAACCTTATCATACGCAGCATGGGCGGGGCCACCCTTTACCTGAAAGACATCGCCTCGGTAAAAGACACCGCAGCCGATGCCGACAGCTATGCACGCCTCAACGGCAAAAATGTAATATCGCTCAATATTGTAAAGCGCAGCGGGGCCAACCTCATTGACGCCTCCGACAAGGTACGCTCGCTTGTTAAGGAAATGCAGGCGAACACCTTCCCGCCCAACCTGCACATTACACTTACCGGCGACCAGTCCGACCAAACACGCCATACCCTGCACGATCTTATTAATACCATTATCATCGGGTTTATTCTGGTTACCATCATACTCATGTTTTTTATGGGCGCCACCAACGCTTTGTTCGTTGGCCTGTCCGTACCGCTCTCCATGTTCGTGGCATTTCTCGTTTTGCCCGGAATGGACTATTCTCTGAACATGATTGTACTCTTTGCCTTCCTTCTCGGCCTGGGCATAGTGGTGGACGATGCCATTGTGGTAATTGAAAACACCCACCGCATATTTGATAACGGCAAAATGAATATCGTACAGGCCGCAAAGGCTGCAGCCGGCGAGGTCTTCCTGCCTGTATTGTCGGGCACCCTTACCACCCTTGCACCTTTTATCCCTCTCGCTTTCTGGGGCGGGATAATAGGAAAATTCATGCACTACATGCCCGTTACCCTCATCATCACCCTTACCGCATCGCTGTTTGTGGCCTATATCATTAACCCTGTATTTGCGGTAACCTTTATGAAACCGCATAAAGAAGGTCATGAAAAAGAACGAGCCAGATGGACAAGGGGCACCACTATAATTTCCATTATTTTCATTTCTGTCGCCTTGCTGTCCTATTTGGGAAAAAACTTCGGCATGGGTAACTTTGCAATCACGCTGCTGCTTATTCATCTCCTGTATAAATATGTTCTTGTAAAAGCCGTGAACGGATTTCAGAACAATATCTGGCCCCGGTTTCAGGCACGTTATACAAGGTTTTTGAAGAGATGTGTGCGCCACCCGTACCTCACCATGTCATCGGTTGTGGGCGTATTTATTTTTTCAATCATACTGTTTGCATACCGCACCCCAAATGTGGTCTTCTTCCCCAAAGGCGACCCCAATTTTATTTATGTGTACCTCAACCTGCCCGTGGGAACCGATGTGAAATATACCGATTCGGTTACCCAATTGCTGGAAGGCAGGGTTTACAAAGTTTTAGGAAAAAACAATCCTATGGTGCAATCGGTAATTACCAATGTGGCAATAGGCGCCACCGACCCCAGCGACAACGACCAGGGCACCTACCCGAATAAAAGCAAGATAGGGGTGGCTTTTGTAGATTATTCCGAAAGGCACGGGGTATCCACCCGCATCTACCTTGATTCCATTCAGCATGCGGTACAGGGAATTGCAGGCGCCGAAATTTCGGTGGATCAGGAAAGAGCAGGCCCCCCGACAGGCAAGCCCGTAAATATCGAAATCAAGGGCGACGATTACAAAGTACTCGCCACCGCCTCGCAAAACCTCCTGCATTATCTCGACTCAATGGACATACCCGGAGTTGAAGAATTGAAGTCGGACCTGCAAAAGAACAAACCCGAAATAGTTTTTGACATAGACCGCGAACGTGCAAACTTCCAAGGCGTAAGCACAGGGCAGATAGGGCAGGAAATAAGAACAGCAGTGTATGGATACGAAGCATCGAAATACCGTGACCTGAACGATGAGTACCCGATCATGGTGCGCTACAGGAAAAGCCAGCGCGAGAATATAAACGAACTGCGCAACCTCGACATCACTTTCAGAGACATGAACATGCACGGCGAAATACGGCAGATACCCATATCCACCTTCGCCAACATACACTACGGAAGAACTTATGGTGCAATTACACGGCTTAATGAAAAGCCTGTCATCACCCTTTCGTCAAATGTATTGGGCGGATATAACTCCAACCAGGTGGTAGCGCAGGTGAGCTCCGCCATACGGAATTTCCAGAAACCGCGAGGGGTGGATATCGAGCTAACCGGCGAACAGCAGGACCAGAAGGAAACCTCCACCTTTCTCGGCCACGCATTCCTTACCGCCATTGGCCTTATTTTTATGATTCTTATAACACAGTTCAACTCCATCAGCAAGCCGTTCATCATCCTCTCCGAGGTTATTTTCTGCATCGTAGGTATTTTACTCGGCTTTTCCATTACCAAAATGGATATGAGCATTGTAATGTGCGGAGTAGGTTTTGTAGCGCTTGCCGGACTTGTTGTGCGGAACGGTATATTGCTTGTGGAATTTACCGACTTGTTGGTAGGGCAGGGATATTCTGTTGCCGATGCCGTGGTGGAAGGAGGCAGGATTAGAATGACCCCGGTATTGCTTACGGCAATAGCAACCATTTTGGGACTGATACCTCTTGCCGTGGGATTGAACATAGATTTTGTAACCATGTTCAGCGAGCTGAACCCGCATATCTTCTTTGGCGGCGACAGCGTGGCTTTCTGGGGGCCCCTGTCGTGGACAATGATTTTCGGGTTAAGTTTTGCTACTTTCCTTACCCTTATCGTAGTGCCGGTAATGTACTCCATTGCCGACAAAGTGAAACGGAAACTAAAACGGATTACCGGAGGAGGAATGAATAAGTCAATCGTACCTGCAACAGAGCATGTGGTTCTGAACTGAACGGCGAAGGGCCTTAAGGAGTAATATTCTTATCTCTTGGGGTTAGTTCCCCGAAGCTCTGCTTCGGCTCTAAAATATTAGCTTTGTTATGT
>JABEUT010000002.1 GCA_013044305.1 Bacteroidia bacterium | reverse complement strand
CCTCCTGTACGTTTCAGCACGCTGATGAGCGATGTAACGGTTCTGGCGCCCGAGGCGCCGAGCGGATGGCCTATGGATACTGCACCGCCGTGCAGGTTGGTAATGGAGTGGTTTATGCCAAGCACCTGCATATTGGACAGGGCCACGCAGGAAAAGGCCTCGTGTATTTCCACGGCACTCATGTCTTTAAGCTGATAGCCGCTTTGTTTCAGGGCAAGGGGCATGGCTTTGGCAGGCGTGGTGGGAAATTCGGAAGGCGCCTGTTCGGCATCGGCGAATCCCAATATTGCCGCCACAGGCTTTAATCCGAGTTCTTTCATTTTTCTTTCGCTCATGAGCACCACCGCTATGCCTCCGTCGTTCACCTTTGATGCGTTGGCGGCGGTAATGGTTCCGCCCTGAACAAAGGCCGGCTTTAGCTTTGGCACCTTGTCATATATTACCTTTTTGTATTCTTCGTCCTGCACAACCTGCCTTTTTTCATTGGTTTTGGGGTCGAGCCATTCCACCGCGTCTATTTCATTCTTATACCAGTTGTTTTCGTTGGCAGCAGCGGCGCGTTTGTACGACTCTATGCAATAATCGTCCTGCATCTGCCGCGTTATGCCCATTTTTTTTGAAGCATTTTCGGCAGCCACAGCCATGTGGTAATCGTTGTACACATCCCACAAGCCGTCTTTGCGCAAGCCGTCGACAAGTGTAAGATCGGTAATTCTGGAAGGCGCTATGCTTCGCTCCACATAATAAGGTACATTGCTCATGCTTTCGAAGCCTCCGGCTATTACTACATCGTGCAGGCCCAGCATGATGCTTTGGGATGCGTGCATTAATGCTTTGAGCGACGAGGCGCAAACCTTATCCACCGATGAGCAGATGACCTCGTTGGGCAGGCCTGCCGCAAGCGCCGCCTGACGTGCAGGGTTCTGACCCAGGTTGGCGGGCATGGCGTTGCCCATAATCACTTCTTCCACCAGGGCGGGCGGCAGTTTTATTTTTTCAAGAGCCGCTTTTATTGCAAAGGCGCCGAGCTGCGGCGCCGCAAACCTGGCGAGCGACCCGCCAAAACTACCAACAGGAGTGCGCGAAAAGGAAACGATATAGGCTAACTGTTTCATAAAACAAGATGTTTTGTATGAACAAAGGTAGCAATATGCACGGTATTTTCCGCATAAATGGCAATTATTTTATAACGGGTTTACGTAGCAATTAATAATCAACAGGATAAGTACAGAAGGGTTGAATTTACAGGTTTGAAACAGAAAAACTAACAGGTTATCCGAAAAAAGCGGAAATTTGCCTGACGGCAAAAAAAACTCCGGCGAAAAATAAAAAGCCGGTTAGCAACCGCCGCATCAAACAAAAAAGAGCAATGAAAAAAAAGAAAAACGGCAGCGCAACTTCTCCGGCAAAGTCAGGAATAGACTTGCTGATTAAGGAAATGAACGAAGCGGCGCAACGGTCGCACCAAGCAGCAGAGCGGGTAAAGGAGCAAACCTCTGAAAAGCTCAATGAGATAAGGGAAACAGGATTCAATGCCTTCGACTCGGTAAGCAATATGATGCAGAACCACGATATGAATGCAAAAATGCTTAGCCCCTTCAGGATGGCCTACCAGAAAAATATCGACCTTGCCCAAAACGTTGTAAGCGCCATGGTAAACGCCCAAAACGACAGCATGAATCTTTCCGCACGCTTTGTCAGTGGCTTTCTTGGAGCAATAGGACAGGAAACCTTTTCCGCCACCCCCGATGCGGGCAGGCTGTTCGAACTGCTGAATGAGTACCTTCAGAAGTCAACTGGACAGTCGTCGGAAAGCATGATGAAAATGCTGGAAGCCTGCCAGAGCTACCTTAACTATTCCATGAAGTTCAACCGTAACTTTGCCAATGTGGTGATAACCGAAATGATAAACCTGATGAAGATACAGAACAGGAACAAGAGCGTATTTTCGGCGGGGAATATGACAGCCGACTGGTGGAACAAATGAGCGGCGCAGCAGCAGGGAGGGCAAAGGGATGAAAGCCCGCGTTAAATATCTTTTGCAGAAGGTTCTGGGCTTCGGCAACTACCTTTTTATCTTTTCGCTTTTCAAGATACGAACCCTGAACCGCGACGGCAACGAAAAAGATTTTCTTTATTTCCTGAAGCTCATACCGCCGGGAGGAATTATTCTCGACATAGGCGCCAACATTGGCATAATGACCGTTCACCTGGCGCGAGGCGTAAAAAACTCCACCGTTTTAGCCTTTGAGCCCGTACCCTATAACATGCGCGCCCTGCATAGGGTTATCGCTTTTTATAAATTAAGCAACGTAAGGGTGTTCGGGTGCGCGCTCGGCAACAGCAATGGAACGGCGGAAATAGTGATGCCCGTAATGGACAGGGTAAAAATGCAGGGGCTAAGCCATATCGTGCACCAGAGCATACCAGAGAACAACGAGGGTGAAAAGTTTACAACAGAAGTGAAAAAACTCGACGCCATGGATGAGGTAATGAACGGCAAGGCCCGCGTAACTGCCGTAAAAATGGATGTGGAGAATTTTGAATATTTTGTGCTCGACGGAGCCAGGGAGATGCTGCGTAAATACAAACCCCTTATTTATTGCGAGCTGTGGGACAATGAAAACCGCCGCAAATGCTTTGAACTGCTGCACAGCCTGGGCTACGAAGCCAAAATACTGGTTGCCGGCAGCCTTACAGCCTGCACTAAAGAGGCCTTAATGGAACACCCTACGCAGAATTTTTTCTTTTTATAGCTCCCTGCCGGATATTGCCGCAGTAGCAACACAGGCAGGTTTCCGGATGCTTACCTCTTCTTTGGCTTTGCCGGCGCCTGTACCTTTATTACAGCCTTTTTTTGCTTGTCGGCATTCCTCTTTATCATGGTTATAATAAAAGTGATGATGACAATTATTGCCGAAACAATGGGGGCTATGCGGCGCAGCTTTTCCAGAAGTACGGTTATCTTTTTCTTTTTAAGATATTTTTTAAAGTCGCCATTATACTCTATGCCTTTGTGTGCCAGTTCCACAACATCGCTGCCCGGAGCCTTGCGGCACAGTCCCTCGTCTATGAGTATAATCAGGGCGCGTGCATAAACACCCCTTATTTCGTTAGCCGCAGCCTCATTGTAACCCCTTGTCTGCTCCTGAACAAAATTGTTCCATAACAGCTTACCTTCAAGGTCGGAATGCACCTTGCGCAGTATAATGCCGGAAGCGTCGTACACGTTCATGGCGCAAATTTAAAAATTCAAAATCATTATTTCCGGAAAGATTGACAAGACGACTGCAAAGGCTGAATAAAAGAACGGAGACGAAAAGTTGCGGTTTTCCGGGGATTGTTGTTTGCCCCGGCATGAACAGGATGTATTAACGTAGCCGTTTATGGCCGAATGAGTATCTTTGAAACCTATGCGGAGTGTAACCAAAGGCAAGGCAAAAAAAATTATACTGGCTCTTACAGTGTGTTTGCCTTGTTTACAGGCAACGGCACAGCAACTCAACCTGCGCGATTCGGTAAGCACCGGATTCCTGGTTCAGGTATCGTATGCCGCACAGCTGCCGGGGGGCAATCTGGCGCAGATGTTCGGCTTCAATTCAAACCTGGGCGGATGTGTATTGTACAAAACCCATCACAACTGGTTCTTCGGGGCGCAGGGGCAGTTCATTTTCGGAAACCAGCTGCGCCAGCCGGGATTGCTGGACAGCATTGCCACGCACGACGGCAACATTATTGGCAGCGCCGGCGACTATCCGCAAATCACCTACTTTGAAAGAGGCTACGCGGTGGAGCTGTCGGCAGGCAAACTGTTTCACCTGGGTAAAAACGTGAACTCCGGAATACTGCTTATGGGGAGCGTAGGTTACATACGCCATAAAGTATTTATCGACATACAGGGCGGCGAGTACACCCCCCAGCTTACAGGCCAATACCTTTACGGGTACGACCACCTTACAGCCGGCGCCTGCGTTTCGGAATTTGCGGGCTACCAGTACCTCGGTCCAAAAAAAATGCTTAATTTCTTTGCCGGCTTCGAGTTCATGCAGGGCTTCACCAAAAGCCTCCGCTACGACTTTGAAACCAGGATGCAGAACACAAACCTGCAATACGACCTTCTCAACGGTATAAGGGTAGGATGGATATTGCCCATATATACCTCGCACCGTCAGGACGTAAGTTTTTATACACATTGAATGCTGGGAATTATGAGTTATAAATGATGAATGATGAATGATGAATTTTTGACTGACCACTGACCACTAACTATTGACTTATGAACGTAAGAAACTTCTTCACCCCCGAACAACAGGCGCTCCTAAAAGCAGCCATAGGAAAGGCAGAACACGAAACGAACGGCGAAATAAGGCTGCACCTTGAAAACAACTGCGACGGCGACCCTGTACAGCGCGCAACAGCAGTGTTCCACCGCCTGCACATGCATAAAACCAAAAACCGCAACTCGGTGCTGTTTT
>JABEUT010000035.1 GCA_013044305.1 Bacteroidia bacterium | reverse complement strand
TCGGTAACGGAAAAGCAGCGCCTGCTGAAAGTGCTTGAAACAGCAATGGAAGTGTATCAAAACCGCAAACAGAGAATCTCCACCTCCAAACTGAATGAAACCCTGCTGCCTCTTATTGAAAGTAACCCGCCGCCGGCTTTGCGCGGAAGATTTGTAAAAATTAAATACGTAACGCAGCTTCCCCTGCCCTACCCCGCTTTCGCTATGTTCAGCAACCACCCGAAATTCATCCGCGACGACTACAAGCGCTATATCGAGAACCAGATGCGCGAACATTATAATTTCAAAGGCGCGCCAATGGAGATTTACTTCAGGGAAAAATAAACAGTTTGAACCGCCTCGCCAACGAAACAAGCCCCTACCTTTTACAGCATGCCGCCAACCCTGTTGACTGGTATCCCTGGGGCGATGAAGCATTTGAAAAAGCAAAGCGGGAAGACAAACCCCTGCTTATAAGCATTGGTTACTCTGCCTGCCACTGGTGCCACGTTATGGCCCATGAATCGTTCGAGGACGAAGAGGTGGCTGCCCTTATGAACTCCTCTTTTGTATGCATAAAGGTTGACCGCGAGGAAAGGCCCGACGTGGATATGTATTATATGGATGCCGTGCAGCTCATTTCGGGTTCAGGCGGCTGGCCCCTCAATTGTTTTGCACTCCCCGACGGCAAACCCGTTTTCGGCGGCACTTACTTCCCGAAGGAAAACTGGAAAAATATCCTGATAAACCTTTCAAAAATCTATAAGACAAACAGGCAGGAATTTTATGATGCCGCAGCCTCGGTAACCGAAGGAATGACAAAAGTCGCTGATGGGTCAGGCAGCACAATCCGCAAAATCAATCTTCGCCAAAACGGCGAGCCCGCACCAAAGTACAGCAGCCTGCTCGAATCGCTGGCCGAGAAAATGGAGGCTTCGTTCGATAACGTTAACGGAGGCTCCCGGCATATCCCCAAGTTCCCTATGCCGGTTAATTACGAGTTTCTTCTCTACTACGCTTATATGTTGAGGAAAAGTAACAAGCATAGTGAACGAGCCGGCAGAATTTCCAGCCATATTCACCTTACCCTTCATAAAATGACAATGGGCGGCATCTGCGATCAGGCAGGCGGAGGTTTTGCAAGATATTCTACCGATGGTATCTGGAAAGCGCCCCATTTCGAAAAAATGCTTTATGACAACGGACAGTTGATGTCGCTCTATGCCCATGCCTGGCAAAACAAATCAAGCCCCCTGTATAAGGAGGCTGTTTATGGAATACACCGCTTTATCAGCAGCCGCCTTACCTCGCCCGAAGGAGGATTTTACTGCGCACTGGATGCCGATTCGGAAGGCGAAGAAGGGGCATACTATGTTTGGACTGTGGATGAACTGAAACAGATTACCGGCGATGATTTTGCCCTGTTCGCCCTTTATTTTTCAATTTCCGAAAAAGAGATCTGGGAAAAGGGTAAGTATATTCTGTTCAGAAAAACGGATGATGAAAGATTTTGCGCCGAACAGCAGTTGGACCCGTCAGTATTCAATCGGAAAAAGACAGAATGGATTGAAGCCCTCCTTACAGCAAGACAGAAGAGAACATCCCCTGCCTTGGACTATAAAATACTTGCATCGTGGAACGGAATTATGCTTAGAGGCTATGTGGAGGCCTACAAGGCCTTCGGCGAAAACGATTTTCTTCAGATGGCATTGAAAAATGCCGCTTTCCTTTGTAACAATCTTATAACCGAAGATTGCTCCATCATGAGAAGCCTTAAAGAAAGAGATAAGATTCATGGATTTCTTGATGATTATGCTTTTGTTTCCGACGCCCTGTTTGGTCTGTATCAATGCACCCTTGATGAAAAGTGGCTAAAAAAGTCGGCAGAAATTATTGAATACTCCATTGCTCATTTTTACAATGCTGAAAAAGGATTGTTTTATTACTCGGCTTATGAACAAGAGGCAGAACGATCAGGCAGCATGCTGCCAAGGAATACCGAAACAGCAGATAACGTAATACCCGCTTCCAATTCGGTTATGGCAAATGTTTTATTCGGTTTGGGGCATACGCTGTGCCGGACTGACTTTTTGCATATTGCCTCGTCCATGATGACCGTAATGGAAGAAACTGCCACACAGTATCAGGGATATGCCAACTGGGCCAGGCTGATGGTTTCCATGCACGGGCCGTTTTATGAGGTGGCCATTGCAGGGGCAGAGGCTGTCCGGTTTTTGAATAAGATCAATTCCTGTTACCTACCAAACATGATTGTGGCAGGCGCCATAAAAGTTTCGGACATGGAATTGTTGAAAGAAAAATTTGCAGGTAACAAGACCCTTATCTATGTTTGCGAAAACAAAGTATGCCGCGCGCCGGCAGATAATCCGGATGACGCAATAACAATCATTAAATCTGCATGATGATTTGGCCTCTCCTTCTTCATGGAGTAAAAAATAATGCAAGCTGCCTCACCCCCGGCCGATAAATATCCTCCGATGATTGCCCGCTCCCCGCTATTTTGCTTCCGCCCCTGGCTTCTAACAATCTTTGCCGTTCATGCCTTCATTTATGCATCCATGGCGCAGCTTGCGGCATTTCAGGATGAAAATAATCTGATAAGTCCCTCCTTTCGCTATGATGTCATCCGCTCCCAAAAAATTGCCTCCATCCTGATACAGATTGAAGAAAAACCGGATGGCAAAGCTATTCACGACGATGGCATAGTTCAATATTACCGGTTTGATACGGCAGCCCGCCTGGCAGAGTCGTATTACACTTTTAAAACAGGAAGCAATGCCTGGGATACCGTACGCTCAAAATATTTTTACGACCGGAGCAACCGCCTTGTGACAAAAAGAACCGATGTGGGCAGTTTCTTTGATACCTGGTACTATGTATGGTATGATGACGGTAAAATAAAAAAGGAAGCCCATGTGCACGAAACACAATCGCCCGCCGGAGGGACCTCCTTTTATATAGGAGCGCAGAAAGTGATATCGTGCGACAGCTTTGCCTACAACATCTACCCCAAGCAGGTGCAGCGTTACGGATACAACGAGGAAAATACCATTTATGAAAAAACCATCACCCAGTACGACGATAACCACCAGATAACGGAACGCTACTCCCACTATCAGGTAGGCTGGCTTTACTCACAAGTTGACTTTAAGTACGATTCGGCAAACCATTTGTCGGAATACACCTATTCGGGAAATGTGAACGGTGAGGTGCATAAAACAACACATATTGTTTACGATAAGAACGGGAATATAATTGCCGAAAAAAAAATTAATGCAGGGAAGCAAACCAACGAGATAGAATACATGTATGATAAAAATACAGGTTTAATTTCCGACAAACTGGACAGAGATTTTGCAAAGGCGGTAATTGAAATATGGAAATTCAATTACAACTTTTTCGACCGCGACATCATTCTCGATTCGCAATAAATGCATCGCAGATTTGGATACCGATTAAAGAATATTTAACCGACTAATTAAATGGGAAACAAGAGATTAAGTAAAAAATTCATAATTTAGCATCATTATTACAATGAACCATAAAAAACAAAGCTTATGAAAAATTTTTACCACTTAGGGTTTACATTCCTGTTTGGGGTATCGTCTGTAGCCGTTTATTCGCAGTCGGCAATAAGCACGAAAGGACTGCACAGGGTACAGGAACTTAATATCATGCATGTGCAACCGAACCGGAATGCCAGGTTCCAAAACAATGTTGTGCCTGTGCAGCTTGATTATATACAATCGGACTCCAACATCTGGCACCCGGCCTATGGTATGAATTACATATTCAATTTCAACAGCCGCTACAGACTGGCCGACACCAGCAGCCCGGCAGGTAAAAATTATTTCCTGCTGAATTATTTCGGCGTTTCCTTCGATACCATGCTCGATGCCCCAAGCAATACCACCTACCATTCTTCGCAGGTGGTTCAGGCGGAGGTGGATTCGCTATATATCATCCTGGGTCATGAAAATTTTTCAGCCACCAACGACACCTTTGTGGTTCAGATTGATTCCGTAAGCAACATTGGCTGGCCTGTAAAGGTACTGCATTCTGATACCACCATCACCAGCCTCGGTCTGTCTCCGAGCAATAGCTGGTACAATGCTTTCTATCTGACAGTGAAACCCAATTACATTGTGAACAACAGCCGGTTCGGCGTGTTTGTTTATTATTATGGCAACAAACAGGATACCTGCGGCTTTATTCCGGGCTGGGGTTATCAGACCTGCAATTCGCCTGCGGCCAATATGGCACAAATTACCAACATAGGTTTAGGCGCCAACCCTACCACATGGAACAGCCTCACCAATGGCTTCGAGTATTACAATAACAGGTTCTATTTTAGTCAGAATCCCATTACCTACACCGGCACCTCCGATTCGCTCGCATATACTTGCAGCAGCCCGATCTTTACCGGTTTGCTTTATTTTCAGGACAACCCGATCATTGCATATTGCAAGCTGACCGTTAATCTGCCTCTTGCTGTAAACAGTATTTCATCTCATGGCTTAACTGTTTCGCAGAACTTCCCTAACCCTTTCAATAAGCAAACGCAAATCAGGTACAACCTTGCTCAAACTTCGGATGTACAATTCAAGGTATGCGATATAACCGGCAGGGAAATTATAAACACGAAGAACGCAAATCAGCCGGCCGGCGATAATTATATTACCTTAAACGGAGGCACTTTGAGTCCGGGAGTTTATTTTTATAACATTAACGTAAACGGTTATTCCGTTACCCAAAAAATGGTGGTAAGCAGATAACCGTTTCTATCGATTCTTAGAAAAACGCCGGTCAAAATCGGCGTTTTTCTATTTCCAACGGTGGCCTGTGCTTTTCAAGCATTCGGTTATTTTGAGTAAATTTGTTGAAACGATTAACAGCCCTCTACCGCATGACAGGGAAGATCCGGTTACTAATATTACTTTTGGCCATCCCGCTTGTTTCATTTAAATCAAAACCTGCCGGTAAATATACCTATCAGCTTGCGCGTATGAAATACAAAGGCGGGGGCAACTGGTATGTAAGCCCGACATCCCTGCCCAATTTAATTGCCTTTTGCAACAAGAACCTCGGCATGAACATCAATCCGCAGGAAGCGGTGGTAGAGCCGGGCAGCGCCGAAATATTCAACTACCCTATGGTGCATATTTCGGGCAACGGCAATATATTTTTCAGCCCTGAAGAAGCCGAAAACCTAAGGAATTACCTTATCGGCGGCGGATTCCTCGAAGTAAACGACAGCTATGGCATGGATTCGGCATTCAGGAGAGAGATAAAAAAAGTGTTCCCCGAACTGAACCTTGTTGAACTTCCTTTTTCGCACCCCGTATATCATCAAAAGTATGATTTCCCGCACGGACTGCCCAAAATTCACGAACACGACGGCGGCAGGCCTATAGGCTGGGTGCTCATTTAGAAGATACGTATGGTATGTTTTTATAATTACGACTGAGACCTGGGCGACGGCTGGGAAGATCAGGACGTATATAACGACCCGCCCGAACTCCACGAAAAAGCGCTGGAGATGGGTGCAAATATTTTAATGTATGTGATGATGGGGCAGATTAATACCGACCACCAAAAGGGGGTTTCACAACCTTGAAGTAAAACAATAAAAATCGACCGATGGATTATCCTATATTCCCGCTTTTGGTGACAGTAAGGGGGCAGCCCAGTTAAGCCTGTCGGACGCAGGAAACTGCCAGGGTGCGCCGTTGTTCTCTATATTACTGCACATTTGCGCCAGCGCCGGCGGTGCAGCCGATTGTTCCATCATCAGGTATCTGCGCATCTCCACAATAATGCTTAACGGGTCTATATTCACAGGACACTCTTCCGTGCAGGCGTTGCAGGAAGTGCATGCCCACAATTCTTCCGGTTTTATATAATCACCGAGCAGAGCCTTGCCGTCATCGACAAATTTGCCGTTCTTACTGATATTGGCCCCTGCTTCCTCAAGCCTGTCGCGGGTGTCCATCATTATTTTGCGGGGCGAAAGCAGCTTCCCCGTGAGGTTTGCGGGACAGCTTGATGTGCATCTTCCACATTCGGTACAGCTATAGGCATCCATAAGCTGCTTCCACGAAAGGTCAAATACGTCTTTGGCGCCAAACCTTTCCGGCGCAGGCGGGGCGGCTTCGGAAGGGGCCGCATCAGGGTTAAGCATCATCTTTATCTCTTTTGTTACCGAAGGTAAATTTGTAAACCCGCCCTTAGGCTGTAAGTTGGAATAGTACACGTTAGGAAACGAAAGGACAATATGAAAATGCTTGGAATAGGGAACATAGTTCAGGAATGCCAATATCCCTATTATATGAAACCACCAGCAAAAGCGGTTGATCAGAAGCAGACCGGGTAATGAGATTCCCTTAAGCATGGGGGTAAGCAAATTACTTACCGGAAACCCGTCCGAAAGCCCGCCTGGGGCAAAATGCCTGCTGTATACCGTGCCGGAGGCATCAAGAATAAGGAATGCGCTCATCAGCAGTATTTCGGTTATGAGTATAATGTTGGCATCGGTGCGGGGCCATGCAGTCATCTCTTTACTCCAGAACCGTTTTAACCTGCCTATGTTGCGGCGAACAAGAAATGTGGCGCAACCCAGCATTACCGCTACGGCAAGAAATTCGAATGCCGAAATAAGCATGGTATAATATACGCCCAGAAAGGAAAATACCCTGTCCTTTCCGGTAATGCCGTCTATCAGTATTTCTATTACCTCTATGTTAATAATAATGAAACCTGCATACACAAATACGTGCAATATTCCGGCGAGGGGCCTGCGTACCATCTTGCTCTGACCTATGGCAACAAGCAGCATGTTTTTCCACCGCATACCTTTATGGTCGGTTCTGTCAAGAGGCCTGCCTAGTTTTATATTGCGGCTTATTTTCCTTACGTTATAGGTAAACAGCGCTATGGCTGAAATCAGAATGACCGTAAATATAATTTGAGATAACATAAGCTCTCTCTGTTTTAAGTGCGTCAGGCTTCTGCTTCCATCTTAATCCTTTCTCCCGAAAATTGAAAAATGCACATACCGCTTGGGGTGGGCTTTCATATCTTCCATCAATTTGGATAGTTTGTCGGAGGCGCTGGTAAGCCGCTTATATAATGCCGTATCGTTGGCAAGCATGCCCAGCGAGCCTTGTCCTGCGTTTATTTTCTTTAATATCTTTGAGGTATAGTAGAGTGCGCTGTCGGCATTGTTTATTGTCGTTTTCAGGTTCGATTTGGCTATGGAATCGCTTATGGTTGCCATATTGTCTACAGCATTGCCTATTTGTTTGCTGTTTTTAGCCAAAGCCCCCGATATTTGATCCACTTTACCAAGAATGCTCGTGATGCGCTCCTTTTCACTTGCCACAAGATTATCAATATTGCCGGCCGTGTTCTCAAAATGTTTCATGGAGTTGCGTATGCTTAATACGCTCTCCGACAGGTTCGATTGTACCTTTTTAGTGAATATGCCCTGTACAATGGCAAGCGTGGAATCTATGGATGACATGAGCTGCTCGGCTTTTTCCTTTACAGGCAGCACCTGGCGTGTTACTTCCTCTTTCAGGCTTGTTTCCACTGCCGAACCTAGGGTATCGCCATCGGCAGCCAGTGCCGCGCTGTTGCCGAGGGTAATCTGAATGGCTTTGGAGCCGAGAAGGTCGGCGCTTACAATGTTTGCAACCGAATTTTTCGGAATCTTTACTACATTATTGCTTATCTGCATCGTGATAAGGATCTTCCCGGTGTTGCCCGGCATCATACCTATATCCTTTATCTGCCCTACATGAAACCCGTTTACAAGCACCGGATTGGATGGCACAACGCCAACCACATCGGTGTAGACAGCGTAGAGCGTTCTGGTTTTGGAAAAAATATTTATCCCCTTTAAAAAATTAAGGCCATATATGAGCATCCCCAGAGCAAGGGTAATGATGATGCCGGTTTTAATCTCCTTTTTTATTTTCACGCGTTACTGATAAACTGCAAAAATAACAAAATGCAAGTTAGGCTAACCGAATCAAGGCCTATTAAATGAAAACTTAATCACCGTAAACCGGCCCGGCGTTAAAAAAGTCTCGCAAATTTTGGTTCATTACCAGATAAATTTTGTACCTTTAAATCAAAAAAACGCTAAACCTGTTATATAACTGCAAACCAGATTTATTCAAAATGAATGTAGCGGACAACTTGAAAACTGAATACAAAATGGGAAGAATATTTTTATCGAAATGCAGACTTTTTGTTTCATCATCCCTGATCCTATTATCCTGGTTAACAGGCAACCCGTTATTTGCCAGCCAGGCAGACACTCCTACAGTAAAGTCTCCCGACACTGTTGTTCTGTCTCCCTCGCAGGTTATATCGGTAAGCCTTTCGTGCCCTGTGATAAGCGGCTATGGCAGCGGCGACGATGAACTGATAGCCATAAATTCGGAATCGGACGCCACCTCGGCCTTCGGTTACAACTGCTCCATACCCGACAGCGACTACACAAACCACACCCTGCTCTGCTGCTCCATACTATGTATGGGCGCTATAAAATGGCAGGTGAAAACGGCAGGCGAGAACACCATATTGTCGGTATCGGGCACCGAAGGGCCCAGACCCAAAGTACTTCGCCTGCTGATACCACGGATGCCGCCCGAGGGCAATATACACCTCGACCTGAATATGAAACCCGCATCGGGCAGATAAATAGCAGAACCGAACCCATACAAAAAAGGAAGCCGGCCGCAATTTCATTTTATTTCTAATTTTAAACCCTCTTCATTAATAATACCTATCTTTACT
>JABEUT010000271.1 GCA_013044305.1 Bacteroidia bacterium | reverse complement strand
ATATTTAAGATGTATTACACTATAAAATGTCTTTTACGGGCACCGGGCTTGTTATTGTTTGCCATACTTCCGAAATGTTATTTGGTTTTTTACCTGATACAAGGCTTTTTTTTCAATGTCGGTTTAGAACGTTATGGGTATTTGTTATTACGGCATCATTTATACGATGTTTTAGATGAAGCTATTTGTGTTAATGGTTGTTGGTTTTTATGTTCATTGCCTTGATGCAAAGAATTAAAATCACTCCCGATAGCTAACGGGATGCCGGCAAAATGGCTAAAAAGCGTCTGGGTAACGGGACAGGGGTTTCCTCATTGCATTATCAGCTTTTCCAGAGCCCTGCTTTCTGTTTGCCAGTTGTGGTTTTGCTGTACAAAGTTATATCCTTCAACCGCCAATTCGTTTGCTTGCTTTTTGTTTTCAAGCAGATAAATGATTTGCCTGGCAAACTCCTCCGGCGTATCGGCAATAAGTATGCTTTTGCCATTCAGCGCTCCAAGTGCATTGTTGGCGCGTGTGGAGGTAATGCAGGGTAATTTCATCGCCATGGCTTCCATCAGTTTGTTTTGCAGCCCAATGCTTAAGAACATGGGCGCAACAAGCATCCCCGACCGGTAAAAGTTCTCCCGTACATCTTCAACCCATCCTCGGACAATAACGTTTGGGTTAGCCAGTTTCTTTATTCTGTGGCTTGGGTTTGCGCCGGCAATAAGGGTTCGCACGGATCCGTATTTTTTTGTTACGATTGGCAAAACCTTTTGCACAAGGTATTCGGCGCCTTCAATGTTTGGCAGGTAATTCATGTTTCCGCTGAAGAGGATATCAAATTCCTTTTGATTTTTGGCAGTCGAATCATTTAATGGGGGAGGTGAAAAATAGGCTGTATCAATACCGTTGGTAATTACATTTATATTATCCCGTTGGGGGTGGTTGATGAAGGTTCTGTCCTGTGCCGAAATAATTATTTTGTTTTTGAAGGAGTCAAAGACATCCCGCTCATAAGCCTCCAGCTTTTTATACTCAAAATAGAGAGCCGGACGAAGGAAGAATGGCGCCTGTATCATCCGGCGTTCCACCCCTTTTGAGAAAGCATCCATATAATCGAGGGTTTTGCTTTCAATGTCTATTGCTTTGGCGTACTCCGCCGTTCTTACCAGCTGGCAGAAAAGGCGCTCGGGCTTTATTTCACCGGCGAGCTGCCTTAATGCCCTCATGGCTTGGGCTGAATAAAAATAACCTACTTGCAGGGGCAGCTTACCGAAAAGCGATCGTAAAATGCCGGTAAAGATGGAAAAACGCGAGAGCCGGAATACCTCTACGCGGTGGCAGATTTCCTGTACTTTTTTCAATTCCTCCGGCTTCACTTTTCTGTCGCTCAAAGCAAATACGGTTATTTCGTGCCGTGCCGAGAGGCTTTTTATAAAGTGGTAGGCACGGAGTTTGTCGCCTTTTTCGAGCGGGTAGGGGAAGCGCGACAGGATGAACAATATCCTCATTCTGCTGCCGCTGCTTTTGCCTGTGTTTGTTTACTATCAATCATGGCACTGAAAAAACGGATCATGTCGCCGGAGATGCTGCCGATGTTGTAATGCTCTTCCACAGTCTTTCTTGCGTTATGTCCTATCCGGTTCATATACTCCTCCTCGTCGAAGCATTTTTTTACGGCATCAAAAAATTCATGATATGTATCTGCCCTAATCACATCATTTCCGTTTACGCATATTATCCCCTCCAACCCTATTCCGGTTGAAATTACGGGCTTCTGAAGGGCCATGCCTTCAATAATTTTTATCCTTATGCCGCTGCCTGCAAACAAAGGTACTATCATCAGGCTGTGTGTTTTCATAAACTCCATGGCATCTTCCACCTGCCCGTGAAAAACCACGCCCGGTATGGAGGCGTTCTTCCATTTTCCGGGCATGTTGCGCCCTGCAATATGAAACGTAACCCCCGGAAAGGCAGTATGTATTTGGTTCCAGGCATGCTTCAGGAACCACTCCATACCTTGTACATTCGGCATCCAGTCGAGCGCCCCGATAAAAAAGAGTGAGGGGGTTTGAGGTGCCGGTGCGGGCAGGTAATTGTTCAGGTTTATACCGAACGGAAATACTTCGACCGGCGTTTTGCATCCCATCTCTGCCAGCTTCATCTTGTCGGTTTCGGTGAACACCATTATGCCATCGCACAGGTTAACCGCCTGCGATTCGTATTCTTTAAGCTGCTTTGCGAGTTTGTTAAGGTATGTTCTTTTCAGCCTGAACCGTTCTTCCTTTGCCAGGCGGTGCCATATCAGCCACTCCACATTATGGGCGCGCAGAACCACGGGTGCCTTGGAAAACCTGCGGATATAAGCAATATACGGGGTCAGATAAAGGCCTTCAAGGAGGATGATGTCGAAGGTTTCTTCTTTCAGAATGCTTACAATTTTATTCTTGAAATCGTGCGAGTAAAAACGCGATACGTTGTACGACTTTTTCGCCAGAAGGCTTAGCAGGGCTTTACGTGCTTTCACCCTTGTGTCCATCGGCACCGCTTCAAGGCGTGTTTCCTCGCGGAATTTGACGGGCACATTGCTTATCGGGGTAAAGTGCTTTTTGGTGTTCATGGCTACCATCTTTACCTCGCAGCCGCTGCTTATCAGTCCCTGGGTCAGGGTGCTTATCGCTATGGCGCCGCCATCCTTTTCAGGAAAGGGCAGCTTGTTACATAATTGAAGAATCTTCATGGCTGCTGAAAAGGGTGCAAAGGTACGATTGATTTTCCGAATACACCCTGCTGTTACGCTATGGGTTGCGCATCTATCTTGTAAGGATAATTTTTTTACACGAAACTGAAGTGCCGTTGGCAATCCTCAATATATATATTCCCGCCGGCTGGCCTGACAGGTCAATAACCGCCAATTTCGCCTTAATACGGTATTGGGAATAAACGGGCTGACTCAATACGTTAAACACTTCTGCCGACCATTCGACGCCATTGGCCGCCAATTCAACATTAAGTTTACCATCTGTAGGGTTCGGAAACACTGAAATTTGTTGTGAGAGGGTAAGGTCATCCACCGAAAGAGGGGTGCAGCCATTGGAAGTAAGCAGCGGGGCGAGCGGTCCGTTCAGTGCTGCCTGTGCCCGCAGTTCCTGATCGTGGCTGAAGAGGTTCATGCAGGCGTCGTTGGTATACTCCATGTAGTTCTCGAACATGATTCCGGGAAAGGATGTGGTGCAGTTGTCGGTATATGGAAAAGGCGGGCAGCCGAAGGTGGGTCCCCAGCCCGAGCCATAGCCGTCGCTTTTATTATTGCCTTCCGGCGGAATATCGGGTATGCTGTCGCTTGCGCCTCCGCTGTTCCAGGGGCATAATCCGTAGTCGTCGGCCCAGGGGTGGTGCAGGTCGAGCAGGTGTCCTATTTCATGGGTGGCTGTTCTGCCCAGGTTATAATTGGCAAGCAGCATACAGGGTGGAGCTACCGTGTCGCCAAAGGCCGAATACAGTACCACCGATCCGAAGCGTGCATTAAGGGGCATAAAAGGAAAAACCGAGTAGCCGAGCAGGCCGCCTGCAAGGTTGCAAACCCAGATGTTCAGGTATTTTGTAACATCCCAGGCTGTATCGCCGCCCTTCGACGGATATTTCATTGCGTCGTTATCAATAAACTGGGTGGTGGGAGGAACTTGCTTGTAAACCACCCCGTCAGTCGGGTTGCCGTTGGGGTCGCGCTGTGCGAGGCAAAAGCTGATGTTCATGCCTGAAGCCGTATTTCTGAATACGGGCGGGGTGTTTACGGTATCAGCGTTGCGTCTGTTGTAATCGCGGTTCAATACGGCAATCTGCGATTGCACCTGCCATAATGGAATTTTCTCTGTGTCGTTGCCCCATAACACATGCACCACTACAGGCAGGGTATATCCTGCTATCCCTGTACGGCCGCTGCGGTGTTCGGCAATTTGTTTGTTCTCCTCAATTTTAATCTGCCGTTCGGCAGCGGCAAACCTGGTGCCAAAGGAGGTATCGTTTGCTTTCAGCCAGGTCACATAACCGGATGTGCCGCAGCGCACATAGCCGTCGGGGCCGGTCCTTGGTTTCTCCTGCGCAAAAATGGAAATCGGGAAAAATGAAATGAAAACCTCAATAATGATCAGGATAGGGAAGAACTTCTTCATATTGCGGAAAACATGTTACAAATTTACGAAAAAAAGAAATTCAACCCTTCGCACTCTGGTTTCGTCTTGTATACATAGAGAGTAAAAGGGCTTTTATACCGTCTTTATACTATAAAGCGGTTTGGACAGATATTATGCGAAACAGGCTTGTTGATATTGGGTGAAGGGGATTAGTGAACGGATAAAACATGATTTTTAAGTATAACGCTTCGCCTTTATCAATGGCAGATATTGAAAAATCAGGCTTATTAACATATTTTAGTTAAAAAAATCAACCGCTTTCATTCGTCCGGCGTATATAGTATTAATTACATTTGGAGCCATTTATAACTGCAACAAACAATAAAGTATTTATGGAGGCAAAGTTTTCACCACGGGTAAAGGATGTAATATCCTTCAGCAGGGAAGAGGCATTAAGGCTGGGGCACGATTATATAGGAACAGAACATCTGTTGCTTGGCATCATACGCGAAGGCGAAGGGGTGGCTATGCAGCTTCTTAAATCGCTCGGCATAGATGTTCCCAAGTTGCGCAAGTCAATTGAAGACTTTGCGCCCCCTACTTCAAAAAAGATAAACCACCTTGCCAACATCCCATTGGTAAAGCAAGCTGAAAAGGCTTTGAAAATTACATACCTTGAAGCCAAATTCTTTAAAAGCTCGGTTATAGGCACCGAACACCTCCTGCTGGCCATTTTAAAGGACGAGGACAGCGTTGCGGCCAAAGCGCTGAATAATTTCAACATATCGTATGATACCATCAGGCATGAGCTTGAGGTGTATAAGATAAACCCGCGCGCCGAAATGCCGCACACCCCCGCCGACGACGACGATGATGAGGATGAGAGCGGCGGCATGGGCGCAAAGCGCACCCCGTCCGATTCTAAGTCCAAGACCCCCGTGCTCGATAACTTCGGGCGCGACCTTACGCGCATGGCCGAGGAGGGAAAACTTGACCCTATAGTGGGACGTGAAAAAGAAATAGAGCGTGTATCGCAGATATTAAGCCGCAGGAAGAAGAACAACCCCATACTTATAGGTGAACCCGGAGTAGGCAAATCGGCCATAGCCGAAGGGCTGGCTATACGCATTGTGCAGAAAAAGGTATCCCGCGTGCTATACAGCAAACGGGTGGTAACACTCGATTTGGCGGCACTCGTTGCAGGAACCAAATACCGAGGTCAGTTTGAGGAACGCATCAAAGCGGTGCTGAATGAACTGGAGAAGACCCCGGACATCATCCTCTTTATTGACGAAATTCATACCCTTATCGGGGCAGGAGGCGCTTCCGGCTCGCTCGATGCCTCAAATATGTTCAAACCCGCACTCGCCCGCGGCGAAATACAATGCATTGGCGCCACCACGCTCGATGAATACCGGCAGTATATTGAAAAAGACGGAGCCCTCGAAAGAAGGTTTCAGAAGGTGCTCGTGGAACCAACTTCGGCTGAAGAAACCGTGCAGATATTGAATAATATAAAATCTAAATACGAGGATCATCATAACGTAACGTACACCGACGACGCCATTAAGGCCTGCGTTTACCTCACCACAAGATATATAAACGACCGCTACCTGCCCGACAAAGCCATAGATGCACTTGATGAAGCGGGAGCCAGGGTTCATATCATCAACATTACCGTGCCCCAGCACATCATGGATATTGAAAAGAAAATAGACGAGGTAAAGGATGAGAAAAACAAAGCGGTGCATAGCCAGAAGTATGAAGAGGCGGCTAAACTGCGCGACAACGAAAGGCAGTTGTTCGAACAGCTTGATGTTGCAAAAAAGGCTTGGGAAGAAGAAACCAAAACACATCGCGAAACCGTAAGCGAGGCCAATGTGGCCGAGGTGGTGGCAATGATGACGGGAGTGCCTGTTCAGCGTATTGCCGAACACGAAAGCGCCAGACTATCGAAAATGGAGGAAGAACTGGAGCACAAGGTGGTGGGTCAGAATGAAGCGGTAAGAAAGGTGGTGCGCGCCATACAACGCAACCGCGCCGGACTGAAGGACCCCAATAAGCCGATAGGTTCGTTCATTTTTCTCGGCCCTACGGGAGTTGGCAAAACGCAGCTTGCGAAAATAATATCGCAATATCTGTTCGATAAGGACGATGCCCTGATAAGAATAGACATGAGTGAATATATGGAGAAATTTGCCGTATCGAGGCTCGTTGGTGCGCCTCCCGGCTATGTCGGGTACGAAGAGGGCGGACAACTGACGGAACAGGTACGCAACCACCCCTATTCGGTAGTGCTGCTCGATGAAATAGAAAAAGCGCACCCGGATGTGTTTAACCTGCTTTTGCAGGTGCTCGACGACGGTCACCTTACCGACAGCCTCGGCAGGAAGGTGGACTTCAAGAATACAATAATCATTATGACATCCAACATTGGCTCGCGGCAGCTCAAGGATTTTGGCAGGGGAGTGGGCTTTGCCACTGCTGCTAAGAGCGAGCAGGGCGATAGCCTCGACAAGGGCGTGATAGAAAATGCCTTACGTAAAACCTTTGCGCCGGAATTCATGAACCGTGTGGACGATGTTGTCATCTTCAACTCGCTCACCAAAGATGATATGAACAATATCATAGATATAGAACTTGAAGGCTTGTACGCACGCCTAACGAAGCTGGGATATACAATTAAATTGACAAAAGAGGCCAAGGAATTCATCGTTAACAAGGGATTCGACAGCCAATACGGAGCGCGCCCGCTGAAAAGAGCCATACAGAAATACCTTGAGGACCCTCTGGCCGAGGAAATAGTGAAGTCGAATGTGGGCGAAGGAGATGCAATATCCATAGATTACGATAAGACCAAGGATGACATTAAATTAAAAGTGAGCAAGTCAAAGCCCTCATCCAAAAAGAATAAAAACGAAGAGGAGACAAAATAAACAATAGCATGGTTAGGATACCGGCCCGATGGAAACATCGGGCTTTTTTACTTTACATGCCCGAAGCCTACCCCAAATGCCTTCCGGGGTATAGTGCAGCGCTTTTGCAAAGCAGCAGGTTACATTCCCTATGTGATTCTTATTCCAACCACAAGCAGATCGTCAACCTGCTCCATGCTGCCTTTCCAATCCTCAAATGATTTTTCCAGTTCCTGCTTCTGTTTTTCAACCGGCAATCCGCTTAGCTCCAAAAGTTTTTGCAATACCTGTTTATATTTGAATTTTTTGCCCTGCGTTCCTCCGAACTGGTCGGAAAACCCATCGCTGAACGCATACAGCATATCTCCTTTCTGAACCTCAACTGTATGCAGGCCGAAGGGATCGTTTTCCCTGGGCGAAGCCCCTACGGGCATTTTATCGGTATTGAGTTCTGTTACCGTACCGTTTCTCACCACAACCGGGGCATTGTATGCAGCAGAGTATGACAATAGAACTTTACCGGCGTCATCAGTCTGGATTTTATTGCCCTTGCCCGCAGATAACGGAACGGGCAGAGAGAGCAATATGCCATCCATACCGTCCTGCGAACCGTCCTGCGAAATATTTTCTATCAGCCTTTTTCTTGCATGGTTGAAGACCTCGTTGGGCTCCGTTATATTTTTTTCGGTAATGGCTTCATAAAGAAATGAAATATTAAGCAGGCTCATGAAAGCTCCGGGTACACCGTGCCCTGTGCTGTCGCATACGGCAAGATAAAAGCGATTGTTTCTGCAGGCGGCCCAGTAAAAGTCTCCGCTTACTATGTCTTTCGGCTTGTATAGTATAAAATACTCCTTCAGATAGCTGCCAAGCAGGCGGTCGGAAGCAAGCGTGGCGTGTTGTATCCTTTGCGCATAGGTTATAGAGTCGAGTATTTCCTTCTGTTTCTCCTCCAGTTTGGTCTTCTGAAACTCTGTTTCTGCATTTTTTAACTCTATAATTTTCTTTTGCTGTTTGGTAATCCTCAATGACCGCAGTATAAATGCCGAAAAAATGAGCAGGAGGAACAGTCCGCCGGCAACCGACCAGGTGATTATTTTCTGCTTTCTTTTTTCGGCTTCGGCAATGGCATTTTTCTTCTGCTCGTTTGCATCTTCAATAGCACGTTTTTTATCATATTCAAATTTCATTTCGGCGCTTACCATTTTCTTGGTATTTTCCGTACTCTGCATACTGTCTTTTGCAATCGAGTAGTTCTTATAGGATTCATACGCCTCCTTCCATTTTCCTGTTTTCACATAGATCGCGCTAAGAAGTTTGTTCCATGTTTTCTCGCCTTCCAGATTTTTAATTTCATGAATAATTATAAGCGCCTGCTGCACATATTTTTCTGCTTCGGGATAGTTTTCCATTCTAAAATAACACATACCCACGTTTCCGTTAAGGTCGGCAATGGAAATCCTTTCGCCTGTGGCATTGGCAATATCCAGAGCCTTATGATAATAATAGAGTGCCTTAGAGTAGTCCTTTTTGTTGGCGTAAATGATGCCAATATCGTTGGCTACGGAGTTTAAGTTATATATGTCATTTCGGATTGAATCATTCATGTAAGCCTTCATTAAATACACGAGTGCAGAGTCATATTCGCCCTTGTTAATATACAATGCTCCCAAGCCTGCAAGAGAATAGGCAATACCCGATTGACGTTTCATTTTCACGTTAATTTTCAAGGCTTGTTGCAGGTATGCTTTCCCCTTGTCGTAATCATTT
>JABEUT010000270.1 GCA_013044305.1 Bacteroidia bacterium | reverse complement strand
GTGGAATAGGTGCTCCGCATGGTGGAACGTTGATAACAGAAGAGTATGGAATAAACCCTAGTACCAGTACTGTGTTTGTTTTTGATTTAGGCGGAGAGATACGATTTAACCTGCAAGGAGAACATTTTGGATTACTTGTTAACACTGATTTCATATATTCTAATGCAATATATCATGCAATAGAAAGTCTGCCAAATGCCCCACTGTCAGAAATCTCTTTAAGTGGTCATATTCCTATTTTACAACTTATGCTTCAAGGTGGAATATTTTACCGGATCGGGAGATAGTTTTTTAAATGCAGTTTAATTTCATGATTGCAAATCCAAATTGCTTCATTTTCCCAAAAAAATCTGAACTTGCCTGTTGACAAATAGTCTATACCACTACCCGGGAGAATGGTTTTAATACCCCCAAAGAGTAAATGTTGTATTTTTGCGTCCGTTTTTGCAAGTCCGAACATATCCCTTTGGGGAAAGAATATATTAAATGACACCGGAAGAATTAAAAAGCGTTTTCAAGTCCTTCAACAAGCTTAACGTGCTCATCATAGGCGACGTAATGCTCGATTCCTATTACTGGGGCAATGTGAGCAGGATATCGCCGGAAGCTCCTGTGCCAATAGTCGCCGTAAACAGGAAAGAAAGCAGGATGGGCGGTGCAGGCAACGTAGTTATAAATGTGCAAGCCCTCGGCGCCAATCCCATTCTGTGCGGTATTGCCGGAAACGATGATAACGGAGACCTGCTGATAAAAATGCTGAAGGACAAGAATTTGCCAGTGGACGGAATAATAAGGGTGAAAGACCGCGCCACCACCACTAAGACACGCATCATCAGCCACACCCAGCATGTGGTTCGTATAGATGAAGAAATTGACGAGATAATAGATGAACCTGTTTCGGAAAAACTCTTCCTGCGCATTAAAGAGTTTGTCAATGTTCAGAAAATTGATGTTATTATCTTCGAAGATTACGATAAAGGCGTCATTTCTCCCTCATTGATAAAAGAAGTTACAACACTCGCTAAAAAGAAAAATATACCTGTAGTTGTTGACCCTAAAAAGCGTAATTTCGGTTATTACTCGAATGTTACACTCTTTAAACCCAACCTGAAAGAACTGCGCGAAGGCTTGAACAGCACAGTGGATGCCCGCGACATAAACAGCCTGAACGAAGCGGTAGAAAAACTACGCAAGGAACAGGATATAGAGATTGCCCTGGTTACGCTGTCTGAACTGGGGGTGTATGTAAATTCAGGTAAAGTGAAGAAAATCATTCCTGCCGTAATCCGCAATATTGCCGATGTTTCAGGCGCGGGAGATTCCGTTATCAGCGTTGCAGCTCTTTGCTGCGCGCTCAAACTATCTCCTGTCTATACCGCCTTCCTTTCCAACCTTGCCGGCGGACAGGTATGCGAAAAGGCGGGAGTTGCTCCGGTAAATAAAGAACAGCTTCTGGAGGAAGCGCTTGAATACCTGAAAACCTTTAGCGGAAACCTATAAGGCGCATTGAAATAATACCCTGCTGATTGCCAATGAACCAGGTAAAACCATACGAAGAGCTTGCACTTGGTAAAAAAGAGCAGGTACGCCGGATGTTCAACAACATAGCCGCCAACTATGATTTTATGAACCGCCTGCTCACCTTGCGCATCGATGTACTATGGCGAAGGAATGCAGTAAATAAGGTTAGGCAGTTTGCCCATTCCCGGATCCTTGACGTAGGCGCCGGTACAGGCGATTTTGCCATTGAACTGGCACGACTGAAGCCTGATAAGATAACAGGGATAGATATAGCCGAGGTGATGCTGGAACTGGGCAGAAAAAAGATAAAACATAAAAAACTCGATTCCGTAATAGACTTTCAGGAAGGGGACTGCGAACATTTGCAGTTCCCTGCAGATACCTTCGACCTTGCCGCATCGGCCTTCGGAGTGCGTAATTTCGAAAACCTTCAGGGCGGACTTTCCGAAATGCTGCGGGTGCTGAAACCCGGCGGGCACATTCTTATACTGGAATGTTCCGACCCGGGCAAAATGCCGTTCAGGAAGCTGTATAACGCCTATATGAACCGTATATGCCCTGCGGTAGGAGGCATATTTTCTGAAAATAAGGCCTATTCCTATCTGAACCGCTCCGTTTCCATGTTTCCTTCCGGAAAAGACTTTGAAGCCATCCTTCAAAAAACAGGTTTCTGCGAAGCGCGATTTTTCCCGCAAAGTATGGGGGTTGCAACTATATATATAGCTAAAAAACCTGAAATTGCAAAATAATATCCTTTTTGCGGCGTTAAGGTCTCATAGTCCATCAGGATTCATTATGAAATTTCCCGAAAAGCGGATGAACGGCAGGGTACTTGCCTTCCGTTCGCATGGCCGTTGCCTCTTTCTTTTTAAGATACTATTGCTCGCCGCAGTATGTATTACTGCCGGCAGAAGCAAAATCAAGGCGCAGAACGGCGACTGGAATCTGCCTGCCTATACCAACGCCACCTTACACTTTGGCTTTATACTCGGCATCAATTCCACGAACTTTGCTGTGGTGCCCGTGGCCAATCTCTCATCGCGTTTTAACGATACCCTTAAGAGCATCCGTTCCGCACCGGCTTCCGGTTTCAACCTTGGCATAGTATCGGAATTAAGGCTTAGCCGCTACCTGCGGCTACGTTTTGTACCCGATCTGGCTTTTTCACAACGCAACCTCGACTACTCCTTTGCAGGAGCAGACACCTTTGATGTGTCGAAGCAGGTGCAGTCCACTTTTATAGACCTGCCCCTTGATTTAAAACTTATTTCAAAACGGCAGCATAACTTTGAGGCTTATGTGCTGGCCGGTGGCAAATTCATTATGGACCTGTCGTCGCAGCAAAGCGTAAATCAGTCGCTTGCCGCAGCCAATGCTACCGTCAGGCTCATACGCAACGACTATTCTTACGAAGTAGGCGCGGGGATAGAGTTTTACCTGCCCTATTTTAAATTCGGTGTTGAATTTAAATTGTCAAGAGGAGTGCGAAATCTGCTCGTGCCCGATAATACTGTTTACACGCAATCGTTGCAGGCTTTATACTCGCAGGTGTACCTCCTGTCGCTCACGTTTGAAGGGTAGTTAAGGCAGATTGCTAAATACCTTAGGCACGAAATACTGGTAGATTTATTTATTCTCCGTTGCATTCAAAGTGCCATAGGCACAACATTTTGGTAATATTTCGTCCCTACGGGACTTTAAGCTGAATGGGTTCTATTTTTTCCTGCCAATATGTCGTCCTTACAGGACTTTGAAACAGGAAAAATATTTCTAAAACTTTGTTTATAAAAGCTGCTATTTATATTCAACCTCTTCGGTATCCCCAAAAACTCATCACTCATAACTCATCGCTCATTAAATATTTACTATCTTTGCCCTTGCTTTAGGGGTGCTTAATAGGCTGAGAATATACCCACAAACCTGATGCAGGTAATGCTGCCGTAGGAAATAAGTAAGCACATTCTTCCTATTTCATCCCTAAGCTCTTTGTACTGCAACAGGCTACTGTTAACTTTACATCGGCAACGAAAATCTAAAAGAGGAATGGAAATAACCGTCAATCATATTTCAAAACAAATTCCCAGCGATTCCACATTGACTGCGGCATTGCAGGATGTGGTTAACGCCGGTACTAAGGGTATTGCCGTGGCGGTGAACAGCACAGTGGTTCAGAAAGCAAAGTGGAACGAATGCAAACTGAAGCAGGGCGACAGCATCACAGTAATCAAGGCTACACAGGGAGGGTAACCTTCACAGAATCTATAACAGGAATTAAATATCTAAAATATGAAAAAAACAAAGCCGGAAGCCGCAAACACCACCATCACCCGCGAACCATTCCCCAATTCGGAGAAGGTATATGTATCGGGTAAGCTGCATCCCATCAGGGTAGCCATGCGCGAGGTAACGCTCTCGCCCACCACCGGTAATGCGGGCAGGACTGAACAGAATACCCCCGTAATGCTATACGACACCAGCGGCGCCTACACCGATCCTTCCGCTGATATAAACATACGGGTGGGATTGCCGCGGCTAAGGGAGCCCTGGATAAGGGAGAGGAACGATGTGCAGGAAATGCCCGGATTCGGCAACGACGAACTGCAAGTAATGAAGAACGGCGCCGAAGACAGTTTGGGCTTTATAAAAGCACACAAGCCGCTGAAGGCCAAAAAAGGAAGTAATGTTACCCAGCTTCATTATGCCAGAAAGGGAATAATTACCCCCGAAATGGAGTATGTTGCCATACGCGAGAACCAGCGCCATGAATCCTTGCTTTCTTCACAAAATGGCGAATCAAGAGGAATGCTCAACCACCGCCATACAGGGGAAAGTTTCGGGGCAAATACCCCCAAAGGTTTAATAACACCTGAATTTGTGAGAAGTGAAATAGCCAAAGGCAGGGCAATAATACCCGCGAACATAAACCACCCCGAAAGCGAGCCTATGATCATTGGCAGAAATTTTCTGGTAAAAATAAATGCCAACATAGGCAACAGCGCCGTAGTATCCACCGTTGAGGAGGAGGTGGAAAAGGCGATATGGGCGTGCCGCTGGGGCGCCGACACCATCATGGACCTGTCGACCGGAGACAACATACACCTTACACGCGAATGGATACTGCGCAACTCGCCCGTGCCCATAGGAACGGTGCCCATCTATCAGGCGCTTGAAAAAACAGGGGGCAAAGCCGAAGACCTGACTTGGGAACTGTTCAGGGACACCCTCATTGAGCAGGCCGAACAAGGGGTCGATTACTTTACAATTCATGCAGGCGTATTGCTGCGCTATGTGCCGCTTACCGCCAAACGTATCACAGGTATTGTTTCCCGCGGAGGCAGCATCCTTGCCAAATGGTGCCTGGCACACCACCGTGAAAACTTCTTATATACCCATTTTGAAGAGATATGCGAAATAATGAAAGCCTACGACGTTTCCTTTTCGCTGGGCGACGGGCTGCGCCCCGGCTCCATAGCCGACGCAAATGATGCAGCACAATTTGCCGAACTGGAAACCCTGGGCGAACTCACAAAAATTGCCTGGAAGCATGATGTGCAGGTAATGATTGAGGGCCCCGGACACGTACCCATGCACCTGATAAAAGAGAACATGGACAGACAGCTTGCATCCTGCGGCGAGGCGCCGTTCTATACCCTCGGGCCGCTTACCACCGACATTGCACCCGGCTACGACCATATAACCTCCGCCATAGGCGCCGCCATGATTGGCTGGTATGGAACTGCCCTGCTGTGCTATGTTACACCGAAGGTACACCTCGGACTGCCGAACAAAAAGGATGTGCGCGACGGGGTTATCACCTATAAAATTGCAGCCCATGCCGCCGATCTGGCCAAAGGGCACCCGGGAGCGCAATACCGCGATAATTGCTTGAGCAAGGCACGGTTTGAATTCAGGTGGGCTGACCAGTTTGCGCTCTCTTTAGACCCCGAAACGGCAAAGAGCTTTCACGATGAAACCCTGCCGGCCGAAGGTGCAAAAATCGCCCATTTCTGTTCCATGTGCGGTCCAAAGTTCTGCTCCATGAAGATTACACAGGATATAAGGGAGTATGCCGAGAAAGGTAT
>JABEUT010000269.1 GCA_013044305.1 Bacteroidia bacterium | reverse complement strand
TATTAGTACTTTTGGCAATTTTATAATTTAGTTCATCGGTAAACTGATAAATTAAATTGGGTATTTGTCCGGGTTCGGGAGGCAAGAATGCTCCTACCTGGACTGACTTATCCCTCCATTTGCCTGCCCAGGGATATAGGTTTCCAAAACTAATTTTATTGATTTGCAACACAATGCTTGCGGAAATTTTAACATTCTCGTCAAGGTTAATAATATATTTCTCTCCTTCAATTACACCTTTGGCTTCAGCTTCATTAATTTGTTCCGGGGTTATCAAGCCAAGCAGATTCTCTCCCACTTCAGGGGTATTGTCATTAGTTTCGTGCGCCATGACAAACAAAAATAACTATTCTTTTCACATAAACCCCAGTTCCAGCTGCGCCACTTCGCTCATCATTTCTTTTTGCCAGGGCGGGTCGAAGGTGAGTTCTATTTTTGCAGCGGCTACGCCTTCCAGTTCCTTTATTTTTTGTTCCACTTCCACGGGAAGCGATTCGGCTACAGGGCATGAAGGCGAAGTGAGCGTCATTTTTACAAGCACTTCGTTCAAATCATTTACATTCACTTCATAAATAAGGCCAAGTTCCCAAATATCCACAGGTATTTCAGGGTCGAAACAGGATTTAAGCGCGTCAATTACTTTGGTGCTTAGCTCCTCGTTTTTGGTATTTATTATTGCCGGCACGTTCAATGATTTTTAATGGCGCCCAGTGCCATGGCATCTAACTTTATCTGCTTTATCATAGCGTTGAGTCCGTTGGAACGGGTAGGGGAGAGGTGCTCATGCAATCCGATTTTGTCGATAAAGCTTAAGTCGGCGTTCAATATTTCATCAGGGGTATGCCCTGAAAACACACGCACAACAAGCCCTACCAGTCCTTTGGTGATTATGGCGTCGCTGTCGGCCGAATAATAGATTTTACCGTCCCTTGCCTCTGCATGAAGCCACACCTTGCTCTGGCAGCCCTGTATTTCATGGGCATTGTCTTTGTATTTTTGGTCAATTTTCGGAACAGAGTTCCCTATGGCGATGATATGTTCATATTTCTCCATCCAGTCCGAAAATATTTCAAACTCTTCCACTATTTCCTGTTCGGTTTCGGTAATGCTCATAGCGCTCTTTGCCGGGTAAGATTTATATTGCAAAGTTAGGTAATATTCGGCTACTAAAGGGATAAAGGGAAGAGATGGTTAGTCAAAGACTATCTTATCTAACACAATCTTCTTAATGTTTTCAGCTATCTGCAGATATTCTTTTGCTTCATCAAGGCTTGGTTGCAATGAATCGCCCGGATAACGCAAATCCACTGCGAAAAGGTTTAGGTTTTTCAAATCAATTATTGCAAAATCATTGTCGAATACTGCGCACTTACATTGTAGTTGATTAACATCATGAATCTTAGGGGTACGCTCTCTTTTATAAAGCAAATATGCTTTCATATACTTTTCAACCGCCTGTTGGCAATGGAAGCAGGCAGTATCAAGAATAGTGGAATTGTAAGAAATAACCAAACGGGCATTTTCTATGTCATGGTCTGCTTTTTCAAACCATTCTTTAAGATAATCCCAGTCATCTTTAGTCATAATTCTATACCCTCTGCTACTGCTGATTCTATTATATGACCAAAAATGAGGCATTTCTTCTTAACTTCCTCCTCACTATTAAGGAATACGTCAACCGGTGCATCCAAAGCATAAACCAACAGCTTATTTAATTTCCCCCTCAAATTATGTTTTTCTTTAAGCGCAAGAGGTGTGTTTACAATTACCAGTACATCATAATCACTGTCTTCATTCGCATTGCCCCTTGCCATAGAGCCAAATAAAAGCACTCTTGCATCAGGGAGCAAAGAGTGTACCGTTAATTTTATTTTCTCTTGTATGGAGTTGGAAACCATAGAGCAAAGGTAGCGATTTTTGACTACTTTTGTTTAAATTAAATTTTTGTGCAATTAACTGCTGAACAATATAAGAATGCGATACAAAATGCACTTTCTCCTCACATAGGAACCAAAGTGTTCCACTGACGATTAAGGAATTACGGACATTATTGAATTCATCAGAATAAGGAGACTATTTCAGCATCCCTATCGCCTTATTCAAAGCCTTAACAAAGAAATCTATTTCGCCGAAAGTATTATAGAAGGCGAATGATGCGCGTACGGTTCCCGGAATACGGTAAAAGTTCATAAGCGGCTGTGTGCAGTGGTGCCCTGTACGCACCGCTATACCCTGCTGGTCGAGCAGCATGCCAATATCCGTAGGGTGAATGCCGTCCACAGCAAATGAAATAAGGCTCCCTTTGTTCTTTGCAGTGCCTATAATTTGCAGCCCCTTTATTTCCTGCAGTTTTCCGGTTGCATAAACAAGCAGTTCGTGCTCATGCGCTGCAATGTTCTCCAAACCTATTTTATTGATGTAATTAATTGCCTGCGCCAGCACAATGGACGCTTCGATATTCGGAGTTCCGGCTTCAAAACGCAAAGGAGATTCGTTGTAGGTGGTCTTTTCAAAGGTTACTTCTTTTATCATTTCACCGCCTCCCTGGTATGGGGGTAATTGGGTAAGCCATTCCTTTTTACCGTACAGTATTCCAATACCGGTTGGTGCGTATGTTTTATGGCCGGAAAAGCAGTAGAAGTCGGCATCCAGCTTTTTTACGTCAATGCTAAGATGTGGTGCAGCTTGCGCTCCATCCAGTAATACGGGAATGTCCTTGTCATGGGCGAGGGCGATTATTTCTTCTGCCGGGTTAATGGTTCCAAGGGTGTTGGACACGTGCGTAACTGCCACCAGACGGGTTTTAGGAGAGAGCATTTTTTTGTACTCTTCCATTTTCAGCTCTCCTTCCCTGTTTATGGGTATAACCTTCAACACTGCTTTCCTGCGTTCGCACAGCATCTGCCAGGGCACGATATTGGAGTGGTGCTCCATGGCCGATACGATGATTTCGTCGCCTTTTTTTACAAAGGCCTCACCATAACAGGATGCTACCAGGTTTATGGCCTCGGTGGTTCCGCGGGTGAAAACAATTTCTTCAGGCGCGGCGTTCAGATGCGCAGCAATGGTTTTACGGGCTTCCTCAAATTGGGTGGTAGCCTTATTGCTTAAATAGTGGATACCCCTGTGCACATTGCTGTTGGTCTCTGTGTAGTATTCCCGGATTGCTTTTAATACCTCTTCCGGTTTTTGTGAAGTTGCTGCGTTATCAAAATAGATGAGCGGCTGCCCGTGAACCATAGTTTGCAGAATCGGAAAATCTTTGCGGATGGATTCCAAATCTATTATGTTCTTTGCCTTTGTTGCCGGAATACCCATGATTAGTAATTATATGAGTTTCTCCTGTATCTTTTTTTCGATAAAGGTTCTGAAAGCTTCGTTCTTAATTGTATTGCTGACTTCCTTCGCAAATGCCTGCAACAATACCTTTTTAGCCAGTTGCTTATTCAAGCCGCGCGACTGAAGGTAGAACAAAGCCTCTTCGTTTAATTTGCCCGTGGAAGTGCCGTGTGAGCAGCGCACATCGTCGGCATAAATTTCGAGTTGCGGTTTTGTATCTATAGTAGCCTTGTCGCCTGTCAACACATTTTTGTTGGATTGGTAGGCATCCGTTTTCTGGGCTTCCGGGTGTACATATATTTTCCCGTTAAAAACCCCTGTCGCCGAATCTCCTATGATGCCTTTGTATAGTTCTTTGCTGCTGCAGTTGGGCGCTAAATGTTCTACAAGGGTATGGTTGTCGGTATGGTCGTTGCCTTTAAGCAGGAACAAACCGTTCAGGTGCGCTTCGGCATGTTCGCCATGAATAAGCACATTGCTGTCGTTGCGTAAGATAATGCCGTTTAGTGAGACTGTAACGCAATTCGACTTGCCACCCCTGCCGATGGAAAGGAAACGGGAATCGCTATGATAAGAACCGGCGCCTTCGTCCTGCAATATATAGTTCTCCAGCACTGCATTATCTTCCACAAAAAGCTCCGTCAGCGAGTTAGTGAAAACCTGCTTGCAGTCGCCAACTGTATGATACGATTCAATAAGAGTAAGCTGTGAGTTTTCCTCCAAATAAACCAGGTTTCTCGGGTTATACAGGCTTTTCACTTCCCCGGTTATTATATGGATAATATGAACAGGAACATCGAGGATGAAATTTTTTGGAACAAAGATGTAAAAGCCATTCCCGGCAAGAGCAGTATTTAATAATGCCATCGGATTTTTCGATTCGCCGGCAGCTTTATTAAAATGCTGCGCTGCCTTATCATGTACCCGGTCTTTGTTAAAATAAAAATCGCCGGCAGCAATACCTTCGGGTAAATTCTCTGTTACGGAAAGCCCGGGTACATATTTGTCATTAATAAATACCAGATTGACTGAATTATTGAGCAAGAGCGGCTTAATCAACTCTACGGAGATGTTTTCCTGACCATTCCGGGCAACGAAATCTTCCTGCAGGTATTGGCGGATATTGGTGTATTTGTAGTCCTCGTCCCTTCTGCCGGGCAGTCCTGTTCTGGCAAATTCTTTGGCGGCGTTATTTTGAATATGTTTGATAAGAGGATTCGTGTCTCCCAAACGTTGCTCAATTTCGCCAAGCCATTTTCCTGCCACACCGCTGTTTTTAAACAGTTCGTCTTCGCCGGCGACGGTCCTTTTTTTACCCGATTTTTCCGATGTAAGCGCCATAACTGTTATACCGGCATTTCTGAAAATTCTTCCTTAATCCAGTCGTACCCTTTTCTCTCAAGTTCAAGAGCCAGCTCGCGTGTACCTGATTTTACAATTCTGCCATTGTAAAGCACATGAACGAAGTCGGGAGTGATGTATTCCAACAATCTTTGATAGTGGGTAATCAGTATAAATGCATTTTCCCCGGAACGCAGTTTGTTTACGCCCCCGGCAACAATTCGCAACGCATCAATATCAAGCCCCGAATCGGTTTCATCCAATATTGCAAGGCTTGGCTCCAGCATAGCCATCTGGAAAATCTCGTTGCGTTTTTTCTCGCCTCCTGAAAATCCTTCATTCACCGCACGCCCGGTCAGGTTCGCCTCAATTTCCACCAGCTTTTGTTTCTCTTTCATCATCTTCAGGAAATCTTTGGCTTCCAAAGGCGGAAACCCCCGGTATTGGCGGATTTCGGCAATGGCGGTCTTCAGGAAATTTATAGTGCTTACTCCGGGAATCTCGACAGGATACTGGAATGCAAGAAACAGCCCCTCTTTCGCTCTTTCATCGGCTGAAAGTTCCAGCATGTCTTTACCGTTGAATGTAAGGGAGCCGCCGTCAACCGAATAATCCTCGCGGCCTGCGATTACGGAGGCAAATGTGCTCTTGCCCGACCCGTTAGGTCCCATAATGGCATGCACCTCTCCCTTATTGACAGTCAGGTTTACGCCTTTCAATATTTGTTTGCCATCAACAGAGGCTTTTAAATCTTTTATTTCAAGCATGTGGTTCATTTTTTATTTTCTCGCAAAGAGGCGAAGTCGGATAGATTTAGACTATGCCACTTCATATTCTACTTTCGTTGGGTTCTTCATCCTTTTTGAGGCATCCAGAATTTCAATACCTACAATGGAACCCTTATTATCATAATCCAAAATAATACCGGGCTTATCTTCGTCGCTTTCTTTAATTTTATTTTCGCTGAAAACAATATAGAGT
>JABEUT010000268.1 GCA_013044305.1 Bacteroidia bacterium | reverse complement strand
GTTACCATTATTGTCAATTATTCGATAATAGTATAAGCCCGCTGATAAATTTGTAATGGGTAACGTTGTAAAATTATTTACCAAGTTATAATGCAGCACTACCTATCCGATGCTGTTATATAATACAAAAAATGCAGTTTGTCCCGGATTCAATTGGATTTCAACAGTCAGAGCGGTATTAGCAGGATTGAGATAAACTTTAACCAATAATGGTTGAACTGAATCTTGCTGCGAAGAATTATCCTTTTTTATTTTATGCGCCCTATGTGTCGAGGTAGTAGAGGTTGTTGTATCTATTTGCTCGCAGCTATGCCTTTTTATGTCTGAACATTCAGGTACGGCAGGTTTATTCTTACGGGCACTTCATAAAGGCATCCGGTTTTATAAACCTCTGAAAGGTGCGGATGCGGTCAGGCAAAATTCACAGCAGGAGCCTGCCCTCCTACACCCTCATCTTTTGCAGCCTGTCCGACATGGCCCTGAACTCTTTTTTTAAGGAAGAAAGTTCGCTGTAGCTGTCGGGTAATTCCGAAGTAAAATAGTTTACAAACTTCCAGGCCTCCATCACCTGTTCCACATCCACTTCATAAGGCTTGTAGGCGCTGTTCAGCGAGCGCAGCAAAAACTTTTTGCGTTTGCGCGCCTGGTTATACACCACTTTAAACACCACACCCTCATCGCGGGTTACAATGATATAGGCTGAACCGTCTTTCAGGGCAGCCAGGTTCTGCACATATTCGCCTACCACATGTGCGCCGTCGGGTATGGGCAGCATGGAGTCGCCGTCCAGCTGAAAAGCCCTGTACTTTTTATCCCTCTGCAAAAAAGGCAGCTGAAAGGTGGGCAGGCTGCTGATGTATTCGGGGTCGTTATAGCCTGCCGTGTAGCCGGCTTTCGACTTTACGGGCACCAGCTCTATGTTTTCCCTGTCGCTTTTATCAACGCTGGTATAGAGCACCCTAAGGTTCTTGCCCTCTATGTCTTTGGTATAGCCGCGCTCCATTTCGCGCAGGCTGTACTCGCTTATCTTCGACAGGTCGGTGCGCACCAGGGCATCCAGGCTAAATTTAAAGTAGTCCGACATCTTCAGCAGCAAATGAATGGGAGGGGTAAGCGCCACGCCATTCTCATAGCTGTTAAGCGTGGAACGCTTTATATCGAGCAAGGCAGCCACCTCGTCCTGCGATCTTTTCAGCCTGTGCCGCAGGAATTTAATGTTGGCTCCTAAAAAAGTTTTTGCAGAATTCATATAAAAGTGTTATTTTAATTGCCACAAAATTGATAAATAAATTAACAACTTCCAAATTTATGTTTGCAGGCAGCCCCGAGCGGCAAATAGTGCACCTCGATCTGGATACATTTTTTGTGTCGGTGGAAAGGCTGCACAACAGGAATCTGGCAGGCAAGCCCGTGCTGGTCGGGGGCTCCGGCAGCAGGGGCGTAGTGGCCTCATGCAGCTATGAGGCGCGCGCTTTCGGCATACATTCTGCCATGCCCATGAAAACAGCAAGGCAGCTGTGCCCGCAAGCCATTGTGGTGCGGGGCGATCATGAACAGTACTCAAGGTTTTCGAATGAAATTACAGATATAATAAAGGATGCCGTGCCTGTATATGAAAAGTCGTCGATAGATGAATTTTATATAGACCTTACAGGCATGGATACTTTTTTCGGCAGCTATAAGCTGGCTTCCGAACTGCGCACCCGCATCATAAAAACAACGGGGCTACCTATTTCATTTGCGCTTTCTTCCAACAAAACAGTGTCGAAGGTAGGCACAGGTGAAGCCAAGCCGAACGGGCAGAAGGAGATACGCGCGGGCGATGAAAAGCGCTTTCTGGCTCCCCTGTCGGTAAAAAAAATACCTATGGTGGGCGACAAAACCTACCACCTGCTCCGGAGCATGGGGATAGAAAAAGTAAAAACCGTGCAGGAAATGCCCGTACAGCTCATGGAGCAGGTATTGGGCGAAAACGGCATAGTTATCTGGAAAAAGGCAAACGGCATAGACAATTCGCCTGTAGAGCCGTATTCTGAACGGAAATCCATCTCTGCCGAATGCACCTTTGATAAGGATACCATTGATGTGCCCTACCTGAAGTCGGTACTGATAAGCATGGTGGAAAAGCTGGCATTCCAGCTGCGCGATGAAGAAAAGCTTACATCGTGCCTTACCATAAAAATACGCTATTCCGATTTTAATACCTACACCATGCAGGCATCCCTTCCCTACACAGCCATCGACAAGGTATTGATAGAAAGAGCAAGGGAGCTTTTCGACAGGTTGTACCAAAAGCGTATGCTCATCAGGCTTATCGGGATAAGGTTCAGCCAACTGGTGCATGGCAATTACCAGATAGGGCTGTTCGATACCAGCGTTGAAGAACTGCAGCTGTATCAGGCTATGGACAAGCTGCGCAAGCGCTTCGGGCGCGATGCCGTACAGCGTGCGGGCGGCATAGGCGTTAACCTGCGCGATTTCAACCCGTTTAACGGAATACGCACCGGCGCGCCCTCCGGCCAAAAGTAACATGCTGCTCAACTGCCATACCGCTTACAGCTTCTGCTACGGCACGCTCTCCATTGACAACCTGCTGGAACAGGTTAAACAACATGGCTATAAAAATTTTGTGCTTACCGATATTAATAACACCTCCGCCTGCCTCGATACCGTACGAAAGGCGCCGGAATACGGGTTGAAGCCCATCGTCGGCATCGATTTCAGGAACGGGGTAAAACAGCAGTATGTGGCCATTGCGCGGAACAACCAGGGCTTTAAGGAGCTGAACAGGCATCTTACGGAACACCTGCATACCGCAAAAAAATTTGATGACGAGGCGCCGCAATTCGCACACGCTTATATAATATACCCGCTGCACGCATACAGCGGCAGGCGCCTGCGCGATAATGAATTTGTCGGGGTTCCGGTAAAAGACCTGTACCGCCTGCCGTTTACTCCCGCACGGCATGTTGCAGATAAGCTGGTTGCCCTGCAGCCCTTTACTTTTTTAAACAAACAGCATTTTAATATGCACCGCCTGCTTAGGGCTATAGATAAAAATACCCTATTGAGCAAGCTGCCGGCTGCGGAACAATCTGCCCCCGGTGCGGTTATCATGCATACGGATGCTTTGTACAGTGCGTACTCTGCCCATCCATCGCTTATAAAAAATACCGAACACATACTGGATGATTGCGGCATAGGATTTGTGTACGGCAAAAAATCGAATAAAAATAAAGCCCACTTTACCGGCAGCGTCGCCGGCGACATACAACTGCTGCGCAGCGAGAGCATGAAAGGACTGGCGTATCGCTACGGCAACCCCTCGGAACAGGTATTAAACCGTATGGAAAACGAACTCCGCGTGATTGAAGACATGAACTTTGCATCCTATTTTCTCATCAACTGGGATATTGTGCGCTATGCCAGGCATAAAGGCTATTACCATGTGGGGCGCGGCAGCGGGGCAAACAGCATTTTAGCCTACCTGCTGAATATAACCGACGTGGATCCCATAGAGCTGAACCTGTACTTTGAACGCTTTATAAACATACACCGCGCCAATGCCCCCGATTTCGACATAGATTTTTCATGGACCGACCGCGACGATATCACCCGCTATATTTTCGGCAGATACGGCTCGGAGCATACAGCCCTGCTCGGTGCCTATAACACCTTTAAAGACGATGCGGTAATCCGCGAACTGGGTAAAGTATTCGGCTTGCCCGCCGGCGAAATAGATATGCTGCAACGATCAAAAAAAGCCTCCGACGACATAGCCGCGCTGGTTCTTAAATACGGCAGCCTGCTGCATGGACTGCCCAGCCACCTAAGCGTGCATTCAAGCGGCATCATTATATCGGAAGAGCCCATTTCGTGCTATACGGCTACAATTCTTCCGCCAAAGGGGTATCCCACCGCACAGTTCAGCATGCTGGAGGCGGAAGACATAGGATTATACAAGTTCGACATATTGAGCCAGCGCGGACTGGGAAAAATAAAAGACGCCCTCGAAATAATAAAGGACAATAAAGGCGATGAAATAGACATACACGATGTAAAGAACCTGAAAGAGGACCAAGGCATTAAAGACCTGCTAAGAAAAGGCAGATGCACAGGCTGCTTTTACGTGGAATCGCCAGCCATGCGCATGCTGCTCACCAAACTGTGCGCCGACGATTACCTGCGCGTGGTTGCAGCCAGCTCCATCATACGTCCCGGCGTGGCGCAAAGCGGCATGATGCGGGAATATATATTAAGATACAGGGATGAAAAACGGAGAGAACAGGCAAAGAAGGAGCTGCCCGAACTCTACAACCTGCTGGAAGAGACCTACGGCGTTATGGTTTATCAGGAAGACGTAATGAGGGTGGCGCACTTCTTTGCCGGGCTAACCCTTGCCGAAGCCGATTGCCTGCGCAGAGGCATGTCGTGGAAGTACAAGCAGCGCAACGAATTTCAGGAGGTGAAAGAAAAATTCTTCTCAAACTGCAGGGAGAAAGGGTATGCCGAAAAAGTTATAAGCGGTATATGGTTCCAGATAGAAACCTTTGCCAGCTTCGCTTTTTCAAAGGGACATTCCGCCAGCTACGCCGTAGAAAGCTATCAGGCGCTCTGCCTTAAAGCCCGCTACCCCCTGGAGTACATGGTTGCCACAATAAACAACGGCGGCGGTTTTTACCGCACCGATTTATACATACACGAGGCGCACATGCACGGAGCCGTAATTGCCGCACCCTGTGTAAACAACAGCGC
>JABEUT010000267.1 GCA_013044305.1 Bacteroidia bacterium | reverse complement strand
GGCTGTTCGGCGTGTATCCAATGCCCCGCTCCGGGTATCACTTCAAGGCTGGCGCGCGGAAATATAACCTGAATCTCTTCCAGATCGCCTCGCACAATGTAGGTTGAGTTGCCGCCGGCCAGGAACAATGCCGGCAGGGTAAGCGGAGCAGCAGGAACGGGCGTGGCTTCGCCTACAAACTGTATGTTGCGTCTGATTGCTTCGAGGTTGAATCTCCAGCCCAGCCTTCCCGTTTCGGTCCAGTAAAGGTTTTTCAGCAGGAATTGTATGGTGGCCTCATCGGCAAGAAGCGCCTTCAGCTTTTCACTTGCCTGCTGCCTCGAAGTTATTTCAGCCAGGTTGACCTGTTCCAGCGCATCTATTACGTGCTGATTGGTTGCGGGATATTCTTTTATTCCTATGTCGGCTACAATAATTCTTTCAGCCATTCCTGCATGCTGAACGGCAAAGTGCATAGCCGTTTTCCCGCCCATGGAATGCCCGAGCAGGGCCGCGCGTTCAATTCCCTCGTCTTGCATAAGCTCCGCTATGTCGTCGCTCATTACACTGTAGTTGAACAGGCTGCTGTGAGGAGACCGTCCATGGTTCCTCAAATCGATAAGAAAAACCGTAAAGCTGCCGGCAAATTGTTTTCCCAGGGTTTGCCAGTTGTCCGACGAGCCAAACAAGCCATGGAGTATGAACAAAGGCTTGCCGCTCCCAAGTTTTCGAAATGATAGTTTCATTTGTAGTGTGCTGACCCTATTCTGTATCCTGCCTGCTGTGTATATTTTTCTGCCCCGCCCCGGTGGCCTTTGCCCGTATCCGCGCCGGCAAAAGGAATTCTGTTATTTTTGCAATGATTACAAAGATAAACAAACTCAAAATACCCGGCAGGAAAGAGCCGCCGGTGAGTTTATTTTGAGTATAAATTAGTATTTGTAGGCTGCATAAGGGCTTTTTGTGAATTTTACATTATTTTTGCGCTAAGTAACAAATAAGGAATGCCACAGACAGAAATAGTGATGCCCCGAATGGGGGAGAGTGTAGTTGAAGCAACCATCATCAAATGGGTTAAGAACGAAGGTGATAAGGTGAACGCCGACGAAACCATTGTTGAGATTGCAACAGACAAGGTTGACTCGGAGATACCTGCCCCTGCCGGAGGGGTATTGATTAAAAAATTATGCAAGGAGGGCGATGTGGTTGCCGTGGGCAAACCCATAGCCATTATTTCGCAAGGCGAGATGAACGCCCCTGTGAACGGCTCGGCTTCCGCGCCCGCGCCTGCCAAGGCCCCACCAGATACAAAAAGCCGTGAAGAGATAAAGACAGAATGGAAGGAACCTGTGGCACAATCTTCGGCCCAGGCCCCTGTGCGACACGCCTCACCGGGCGGCAAGTTTTATTCGCCGCTTGTAAGGAGCATAGCCCAAAAGGAAGGCGTAAGCCTCGCTGAACTAGAAGCCATACCCGGAAGCGGTAAGGAAGGCAGGGTTACCAAAACCGACATATTATCCTATCTGCCGCAGAGGCACGCCAACGGAGCCCAGGCACCTGCCCCGGCAAAAGCCGCAGGCTCGGAAAGTAGCACGACGGAGACTGCCAAAGCGCCCCTGCCGGTTAGCGCCGATGATGAAATAATAGAAATGGATAGGATGCGTAAAATTATTGCCGAACACATGGTAATGAGCAAGCGCACTTCGCCCCACGTAAGTTCATTTGTTGAAACAGATGTTACCAGCATGGTTTTGTGGCGCGAAAAAGCAAAAGCGGCATTTGAAAAAAGAGAAGGCGAAAAACTGACCTTCACTCCCATATTCATAGAGGCGATAATAAAGGCGATAAAAGATTTTCCGCTTGTAAACGTATCGGTTGACGGAACCAGGATCATACGCCACAAACGGATAAACATAGGCATGGCGGTTGCACTGCCAAGCGGCAACCTCATAGTGCCTGTAATACGCGACGCCGACCGCATGAACCTGGTTGGGCTTACCAGGGCTGTGAACGACCTTGCCAACCGCGCCAGAAAAAACAAGCTTGTGCCCGACGACACTCAGGGCGGAACCTTTACACTGACCAACGTAGGCACATTCGGCAACATAATGGGAACGCCTGTAATCAACCAGCCGCAGGTTGCCATACTGGCTACAGGAGTGATTAAAAAGAAACCCGTGGTGCTCGAAACGCCCGTCGGCGATACCATTGGCATACGCCAGATGACTTATCTCTCGCTGTCATTCGATCACAGGGTGGTGGACGGAGACATGGGCGGAAGCTTCCTGAAAAGGGTATCCGATTACCTTGAATCTTTTGATATAAACCGAACAATTTAACATGAAAAAGAAAACCGCTCTCTTGGCTGCCTTCTGCCAGCTTGCATTTACATTCTTTGCAAATGCACAGGACTTTAAAAAGGATTATGAAAAGGCCGAGGCGCTTTTCAATACCAACCAATACCAGCAATCGCTGCCGCTTTTTTTGGCGCTGCACCAAACCCAGCCGAACAACAACAATGTAGGCTTCCAACTTGGAGTATGCTATCTGAATGCGCCCACGCACCAGGAACTGGCCATACCCTTTCTGCTTGCCGCAAGCAACGATATTTCGGATAAATACAACCCCGGCAGTTATAAGGAAACACACGCCCCCGCCGATGCCTATCTTTATCTGGGAAAGGCATGCCACCTTACCTACCGGTTCGATTCGGCCATTGGGTATTTTGGAAAATTCCTCGGCTTGATAGATACCGCCGCCGATAAACAGCAAACCGCATCGATACGACGCGAAATAAAAATGTGCAGTACCGGGAAGGAACTCGTGGCGCATCCGGTAAAAATGGTGGTGGCTAACCTCGGCAGCAACATCAACAGCCCTTATCCCGATTATTCGCCCGTGGTTACCGCCGATGAATCGCAGATATTCTTTACCTCACGGAGGGAAGGAGACAAAGATGAAACTGGTCAGTTTTTTGAGCAGATATACATGGCGAACATAAAAGACGGCCCGTGGCAAAAGGCCGTGAACATCGGATTGCCCATTAACCAGCCCCGCATGCACTCTGCTACTGTAGGCCTGTCGCCCGACGGACAAACCATTTACATATACCGCGATGAAAACGGAGGCGACATTTTTACCACCCACCTGAACGGCACGCAATGGTCGGTTCCGGAAAAGCTCGACGAGAACGTTGATTCCAAATACTGGGAGCCCAGCGCCAGCGTGAGCGCCGACGGACAAACCCTGTACTTTACCAGCAACCGCCCCGGAGGCTTCGGCGGGCGCGACCTGTACATGAGCCGACTTCTGCCCAACGGACAATGGGGAAAAGCCATGAACCTCGGGGCAAACATCAATACGGAGTTTGAAGAAGACGCACCCTTTATCAGCGCCAACGACAGCACTCTTTATTTCAGCTCCACAGGCCATAACACCATGGGCGGGTTCGATGTGTTTTACAGCCGCAGGGACAGCAACGGGCACTGGGGCGCGCCCGTGAACATGGGCTACCCGGTGAACAGCCCCGGCGACGACATATTCTTTTTCCCTACCGCCGACGGCAAGGGTGCTTATTATTCCTCGTTCAAGGACGACGGACAGGGCGAAAAGGACATTTACCGCATTACCTTCCCCGAAAAGAAGGCCGAGGCAATTACTGTTTACAGGGGTATCATTAAATCGGCTGTGGACAGCACGGTGCCTCAAAACATTGCCATAACCGTTACCGACAACGAAACAGGCGAAATAATTGGTACCTACGTTCCTAATTCGGCGACTGGAAAGTACCTTATCATACTTCCTTCGGGCAAGAATTACAACATTACGTACAGCGCCGAAGACTACCTCTTTCAATCGGAAAATATAGATGTGCGCTTTAACACGGCCTACTCCATTATTGACAAGGCGGTTGACCTTAACCCGCTTCGGGTTGGTGTAAAGATCATACTTAAGAACATCTTCTTTGCCAGCGGCAGCTCGCAGCTGTCGCCCGAATCGAAAGCAGAGCTGGCCCACCTACTCGACATCATGACCAAATACAAAGGCATAAACGTGGAGATAGCAGGCTTTACCGATTCGCAGGGGAGCGAGGATCTGAATATGAAACTATCGTACCAGAGGGCCAAGTCGGTGGTAGAACGCCTGATAAAGGACGGTGTTGACTCCAGCCGTTTGGTAGCCAAAGGATATGGCCCGCAAATGCCCGTGGCAAAAAATAAAAATGCAGACGGAAGCTGGAACGCCGCCGGTATGAAACTGAACCGCCGCATTGAGTTTAAAATATTGAGTTCATCCATACCCATTAAGCTGGAACAGCCCGGCAATGGCGGCGTACCGGAAAACTTAAAACCCGACGGGAAAAAATAAAGAAACGCAACAGGGCCGCATGGCTACACGACTGACTCCGGCCCGGTAATCTATCATAAAGCCTATTCTGCCCCTTAGACCTGCCTGTATGCAGATTTGTGCCACTAAT
>JABEUT010000266.1 GCA_013044305.1 Bacteroidia bacterium | reverse complement strand
GGCAAGCACATATACATGGGCTCCTCCCACAGGATTGAGTGCGATTACCGGTTCTTCGGTAACTGCTAATCCTACCGTTACTACCACATATACCGTAACCGGCACTACCGGAAGTTGCAGTTCTACACAAACGGTTACCATTACAGTTAATCCTACCCCAACCGTTACCGTTTCGCCTTCGCCGGCTATTATCTGTTCAGGCGACAGTATTAGTTTAACTGCAACCGGCGCAACAAATTATACATGGAGTCCGGCAACAGGGCTGAACGCTATTACAGGGGCAACGGTTAAAGCAAGCCCTTTAGCAACTACCTCTTACACTGTAACAGGAAGCAATGGCTCATGTACATCAACGGCTGTTGTGTTAGTAACTGTAAAAGCAACTCCCCGAATTACTGTTACGCCTTCTTCGGCTACTATTTGTGCAACCGGACCGGGTGTAACGCTTACTGCTTCAGGGGCTGCAAGCTACGCATGGAGCCCGCCGGGCGGATTAAGTAATATTTCGGTGCCGGTGGTAACTGCCAGTCCCACTGTAACTACTACCTATACAGTAACCGGAACCAGCGAGGGGTGCAGCGGTTCTGCCATAGTTACCATCACCGTTGACAATTCAGTGGAGGCGGCTATTTCAGGCAAGGATACAATTTGTGCCGGCGATTCTACTACCCTTACTGCTTCCGGCGGCGGAAATTATACATGGAGTACCGGCTCTACCGCTTCAATAATAAATGTAAAACCGCCATCTACCGAACAATATAAGGTAATAGTGCGGCAGGGCGATTGCTCTGATACGGCTACGGTTTTGGTAGTTGTAATTACAACCTGCGATGAGGGTATTAATGAATTATCATTTAACGATAATATAGTTCTTTTCCCTAACCCGACTACGGGTAACGTGCAGGTACAATGCGATATACCGGATGGGGAATATACAATGAATCTTACTAATGTGCTTGGGCAGATTCTTTATGCCAATAGATTAAGTATTCACGGTAAGTATTCATACTTCTTAAATTTGAGCAATTACAGTTCGGGGCTTTATATACTAACTATAAATGGCGTGAATTCTACAACCCATAAGAAGATAATATTGAATAAATAAGCAGGGAAAAGATGTAGTATTTGAATACTCTTTAATAGGTTCGACAATAACTTCCCTATTACCCCTCACCCAATGTTCTGTGCATTGAGCTACTCTATTTTTTACGACTGACTTTTGAGTAAGTTTATTGGCGGTTCTAATGTATTGCCCCCAAAAAATTGTTAGTTGTTCAACAAAGCGCTTCTGATGTTTCATAATTCGTATTTTTGCCGCCATTATGATGATACATGTATTGAAATCGAAGCTGCACCGCGTGCGTGTTACAGAAGCCAACCCCGACTATGTTGGGAGCATAACCATAGATGAAAACCTGATGGAGGCGGCACAGCTGCTCGAAAACGAAAAGGTGCAGGTGCTCAACCAACAGAATGGCGAACGTCTGGAAACTTATGTTATTAAAGGCAAAAGAGGCTCCGGCATTATCTGCCTCAACGGACCAGCCGCCCGCAAAGCGCTCGTTAACGATGAGTTGATAGTTATATCCTATGCCATAATGACCACCGAAGAGGCTGCAACATATAAGCCCGTATTGGTTTACCCCGATAGTAAAACCAATAAATTGAAAGTTAAAAGTTGAAAATTCATAACTCATAATTCATAACTCTTTTTTGAGCCCCCGTCTTAAAAACATCCTCAAGTTCCTTCTCTTCTTTTGTGTAGGATTAGGTCTCGTTTATTTAAGCATCAGGGGAATCACTTCCGAAGAGCGGCTGAACATAGAAAATGCCTTTAAACAGGCTAATTATTTCTGGCTGGCGCTTTCACTCGTTGTTGGGATATTCAGCCACTTCTTACGTGCAGTGCGATGGAGGATGCTCATTGAACCGATTGACAGGAAACCACGGCTGAACAATACCTTTTTTGCCGTTGTAATAGGCTATATGGCGAATTATGCCATTAACAGAATTGGAGAAGTATCGCGCTGCGGCGTGCTTGCCCGGTATGAAAAAATGTCCTTCACCGAGCTTTTCGGGACTGTAATCGTGGAAAGAGTTATTGACGTGCTTATGCTCATCCTATTTTTTATAGCCACCCTTATTCTCGAATCGAAGAAAGCCTTTGAGATGATGAACGAGGTTGACCTCGGAGGCAAGTTTAACAACTGGGTTCACTCCCACCTGATTATCGTTTCCGGGCTGCTCGTAATATTGAGCATCGGAATCGTAATTATCCTGAAAAGCAAAAGCAAGGTGCTTGCACTGGTAAAAAAGTATGTTCAAAGCTTCTGGCTTGGGATAAAGAGCGTGGGCAAGGTGAAACAGCCATTATTGTTTTGGGTATATTCCATTGTCATCTGGCTTTGCTACCTCACCGCTACCTATCTCTGCTTCTTTTGCTTTGAAGGCACTTCACAACTCACAGTTGGCGATAGCCTTGTTATACTTATAGTAGGGGCCGTAGCGGTTATCATAACCCCCGGCGGAACCGGCGCTTACCAACTGCTTATAGGCAATGTGCTGGTAGCCCTATACCCAGCCCTGCACCTTCGGGAGAACGGATTATCGGTTGCCCTGCCCTGGCTTATATGGGGCTCACAGCTCGTATTAATAGTATTTTTAGGGCTTGTTTCACTCATATTGCTGCCAATAGTAAATAATACCGAACCGCATGAAAAAACTTGAGATAATCCAATCGAAAATATTAAGTTCTGAAAAGGCCGCCAACGAGGTACTTCAGTGGCGCTTTCGCAGCAAAACCATCGTGTTCACCAACGGAGTGTTCGACCTGCTGCACCGCGGCCACGTTACCTACCTTAGCCAGGCGGCGGATCTGGGAGATGTGCTGGTGGTGGGTATCAACTCCGACCTGTCGGCTAAAAAACTGAACAAAGGCGCAAACCGACCCATACAGGATGAACAATCGCGTGCCCTGATTGCCGCTTCGCTCCACTTTGTAACGGCTGTGGTTATATTTGATGAGGAAACACCGGCAGAATTGATAAAAATTGTTCAACCCGATGTGCTGGTAAAGGGAGGCGACTGGAAACCCGAACAGATTGCCGGATACGATACGGTAATAAACCACGGCGGCAAAGTACTTACCATAGACTTTGTGCCGGGCTATTCAACTACGGCATTGGAGCAGAAGATAAGAAACGGGAAATAGTCAGCAGATTGCGCTCAAAAGCACATCGTTGCCACACCTGATCATGGCGGAAGAAAATAAGAAATACACCCCTATAAGCGAACTTGGCGAATTCGGTTTGATTCATCGCCTTTCCGGTAAAATTGAATTACATCGCGAATCAACCCTTAAGGGCATTGGCGACGATGCCGCAGTGATAGCGCCGCCGGGTAAGGACGAAGTAATATTGTTATCCACCGATATGATGGCGGAGGGCATACACTTCGATTTGGCTTACACTCCCTTGCGACATCTCGGTTATAAAGCTGTGGCAGTTAATGTATCAGATATTTGCGCAATGAATGGCGAGGCTACACAGTTTCTGGTAAGCATTGCACTTTCAAACCAATATTCCGTGGAAACCATCGAGGAAATTTACGAAGGAATGCGATTCGCCTGCAAAGAATATAACGTTGACCTCGTCGGGGGAAACACTTCATCTTCACGTTCGGGTTTAATTATCAGCATCTCCATTATCGGTAAGGGTAGGAAGGATAATATTGCTTACCGTAACGGTGCGAAAGCCGGCGACTTACTGTGCGTTACGGGAGATTTGGGAGCGGCGTATGCCGGCTTATTTTTGCTGGAGAAAGGCAAAAAGGATTTCGCTCTGAACCCTTCAGTAAAGCCAGATTTGAAAGGCTACAACCATATATTACAACGCCAGCTTATGCCGCATGCCCGCATGGATGTAATAAATATGTTTGCCGATTCAGGCGTAAAACCCAGCGCTATGATTGATGTTTCAGACGGACTGTCCTCCGAAATCAACCATTTATGCGAGGATTCGGTAGCAGGCTGCCTGCTTGACGAGGACAAAATACCCATACACGAAGAAACAATTAAGGTGGCACACGGAGCGGAGGTCTCCCCTACTCTTTTTGCATTGAACGGCGGTGAAGATTACCAGTTGCTTTTCACGCTCCCGCCTGCTGAATTCAAGAAACTGAAGGACACCTCGGACATAACCGTAATTGGCGAAATGCTGCCACCTGCCGATGGAATAAAACTTGCAGGAAAGGACGGGAATATTCAAGAACTAACATCGAAAGGATGGGACGGGATGAAGAAGAAATAATGCTTCAGTACCCATAGTAATCCCTCCAAATCTTTTTCAGGTATTTCCTGAACTCATCCTCTTTGCTGTTCGCACCCGGCTCGTAGAATGCAGTGCCTTTAAGCTTGTCGGGCAGGTATTCCTGTTGGGCAAAATTACCTTCATAAGAATGAGCGTAAATATAGTCTTTCCCATAATTCAACTCCTTCATCAGTTTGGTGGGGGCGTTGCGCAAATGCAGGGGCACTGGCAGGTCGCCCTCTTCCGCGGCCCTGCGCCTCGCCTCGTCTATAGCTGTTATGGCGCTGTTGCTTTTGGGCGAGCAGGCAAGATATATGGCAGTCTGCGACAAAATAATGCGGGCTTCCGGCATGCCGATGGAATTAACAGCCTGGAAGCAGTTATTTGCGATAACAAGGGCATTGGGATTGGCGTTGCCTATATCTTCCGAGGCGAGTATAATCATCCTGCGGGCGATAAACAGAATGTCTTCGCCCCCGTTGAGCATACGCGCAAGCCAATAGACAGCCGCATTGGGGTCGCTGCCGCGCACCGACTTTATGAATGCGGAAATAATATCGTAATGCTGCTCCCCCTTTTTATCATACAAAGGAATGACCTGCTGGGCAATGTGCATTACAAGCTCGTCGGTAATTGCCACAGCGTTATTCTTTGCGCCTGCCATTACCACCGCCTCAAACAGGTTGAGCAGCTTCCTGCCGTCGCCGCCCGACAGCCTGATGAGCGCATCCGTTTCCCTGATGTCAATCTGCATCCTGCTCAACACTTCATCCTTCCCGGCCGCCCTGTTGAGAAGCTCAAGCAAGTCTTCCCGCTCAAGGGGCTGCAATACATACACACGGCAGCGCGACAACAAAGCCGGTATCACTTCGAAAGAGGGATTTTCGGTAGTTGCACCAATAAGCGTAATGCTGCCCTTTTCCACCGCACCGAGCAGGGCATCCTGCTGGGCTTTGTTAAAGCGGTGTATCTCATCAATGAACACAATGGGCGAGTGTTTGAACAGACCGCCTTTTTCGCTCCTCTCAATAATTTCCCTTACCTCCTTTACGCTCGACGATATGGCGCTCAAGGAATAAAATTCTTTGTTTAGCTCGCGGGCAAGGATGTTGGCGAGGGTGGTTTTACCTACGCCGGGCGGTCCCCAAAAGATAAGCGAAGGCATGGCTCCTGCGGAGATGAACTTCCGAATTACCCCATCGGCTCCTGTCAGCAGCCCCTGCCCTACAAAATCATCCAATTTTGCGGGGCGCATTCGCTCCGCCAGAGGACGGGATTCATTCATTATTCCATCAGTGAATTATTTCAAACTTGCCTTCTCCTATCAAATATCCTGTTTCTGTAATCACCCTGTAAAGATATATACCGGCAGGCTGCGAGGATAAATCAATTTGATATTCTGACGGGGTGGTAATCTGATAATGAGAATACACTTGTTCCCCAAGCATATTATAAATC
>JABEUT010000034.1 GCA_013044305.1 Bacteroidia bacterium | reverse complement strand
GTATTTGTTTTGAATACGAATACACTTTAAGAGCAATAATTGGAATAATAGTATTGTAAAACATTACCGATCATTTATGGAATCCGCACAATTGAAAAGGATTACTGCCGCAGGGATTTTAGTTACACTTGGCATTGTATTCGGCGACATCGGTACCTCGCCCCTATATGTTTTCAGTTCAATTGTTGGAGACCGACCCGTTACAGAAGAACTTATTTACGGTGGACTGTCCTGTATTTTCTGGACACTTACCCTTCAGACCACATTCAAATACATGATACTTACCCTGCAAGCCGATAACCATGGTGAAGGAGGCATTTTTTCATTATATACCCTTGTAAAGAGATTCGGGAAAAGGTTGTTCCTGCCTGCAATGATAGGCGCCGGAACCATGCTGGCAGACGGCATTTTAACACCGCCGATTTCAGTATCCTCCGCAATAGAAGGGCTTCAGGGTATTGATGCAACTATAGAGCCGGTGCCAATTGTAATTATCATTCTTACCCTGCTATTCATTTTTCAGCAATTTGGCACCAAAGTAGTTGGTATTTCCTTCGGTCCAATTATGTTCATCTGGTTTGTTATGATAGCCGCCATCGGCCTTTTGCAGGTCATACACTTGCCGCATATTTTGGCAGCACTTAATCCCGTTTATGCTTTTAATCTTCTGGCAAAATATCCCAACGGATTTTGGCTTCTTGGCGCCGTTTTTCTGGCTACCACAGGCGCCGAAGCATTGTATGCTGACCTTGGGCACTGCGGGCGCAAAAACATTCAGGTTACCTGGATATTTGTTAAGATTGCCCTGATACTAAATTATTTCGGACAAGGTGCATGGCTGTTGTTAAGGAATAAGCCATCGCTTGACGGGCTGAATCCGTTTTATGAAATGATGCCGCATTGGTTTTTGTTTACAGGAATCATAATTGCCACCATTGCAACAATTATTGCAAGCCAGGCGCTTATTAGCGGTTCATTCACGCTAATAAATGAAGCCTTGGCGCTCAACTTCTGGCCCCGCATCACGGTAAAATATCCTACCGATATACGAGGTCAAATCTATATACCGTCACTCAACTGGATACTTTGGGCCGGCTGTATGCTTACCGTATTATACTTTCGTAATTCAAGCAATATGACTGCAGCTTATGGGTTCTCAATAGTAATTGCCATGATGATGACTACCTTCCTGATGTCCTATTACCTGCATTACATAAAAAAATATCACATCTGGCTTGTAATATTAATTCTATCGGTATTTATATCTGTTGAGTCAGCGTTCTTTATCACAAATGCAGCTAAAATCACGCAACGCTGGATGTTTTTGTTCTTTGAGTTTGGAATAATTTTCACCATGTACATTTGGTACAGTGCACGTAAGATAAATAACCGCTTCCTCCATTTCGTAAATCTTCGTGAACACATTCCGCTTCTTAAGGATCTTAGCGCCGATACCACCATTTCTAAGTTTTCATCGAACCTCATATATCTTGTGAAGGCAAACAACCCGCAGGAAATTGAGCAAAAAGTGATCTATTCAATTTTCAGCCGGCAACCAAAAAGGGCAGACATTTACTGGTTCATTCACATAGAACGCACCGACAACCCTTATACCATGGAATATACCGTAGATGAAATAGAGGACGATAAAGTAATAAGGGTTGAATTCCGCCTCGGATTTCGCATACAGGCAAGGATAAATGTATTATTCCGCAAAGTTGTCGAGGACATGGTTGCAAATCATGAGCTTAACATTACGAGCCGCTATCCGTCGCTGAAGAAATACAATCTGGCCTCCGATTTCAAATTTGTTATACTGGAAAAGTTTCTCTCTTACGAGAATGAATTTACCCTTAGGGAGGGCCTCATACTTAGGAGTTACTTTGCCATAAAACAATTAGCCCAATCGGACACAAAGGCTTTCGGACTCGACAACAGTGAAACACGTATTGAAAAAATACCGCTTGTTGTGCATCCGGTTGCTAATGTTCAGTTGAAAAGGGTTCCACTAAAAAGACATGTTTAAGGTACAGCCCGAATATCACTGAATAAAATGAAATTTGCTGCCTCACTTGATACCAAATCAATTCTTATTACAATTGGAATTGTCATTACGCTTATTCTTATTTCAATGTGGCACATTCGAAACCGTAATAAGTCTCATGGCAAACTAATTAACAGGACAAGAGCTGCAGCAATAGCAATCCTTTTAGTGGTAATGGGTTACTGTTTTCTATCCTATCCAAGGCTTTATGTGGTAAACCGCGACAAATTGATTATAAAATCCCTCCTAAGCGAAGTTCAAATCCCTGTCAGGCAAATTCTTGATTGCCGCATGGTACCGGTGCCGGAAATGCAGGATGCAGAACGCATTTTCGGTACCTTGGGAATTTTTGGCTACAACGGGTATTACCATAATAAAACCATTGGGGATATGAAGTTCTACGCTACGCGGTATAGTAATTTTGTGCTCATTCATACTCTTACAGGGCAATCTGTAATACTGACTCCCGACAAGCCGAAAGATATGGTGGATGAAATCACATCAGACATTACTATAAACAATTAAGGTATTTAAGGTTCCGGGCTACTTCAGCTTGTTAAATTCCTGCACCGTTCCTGAATAGGAAACCAGATCCATCTTTATTGAACCGACAAAAATGTTGGCTTTTGCCCGTAGCGGAATATGGTTTTTATCATCGGATATCCATACTGTAAGGTCTTCGCTTTTTTTGAATATCCTGCCCTTCTGCACCAGTGGTTCGAAGAGCATGCAGCGAATCCGGCCCACATCGGTTTCAATGGTATCAAAGCGGATAAACTTGATTTTAAGCGACCATATCTGATCATCCACAAAAGTAGTTACACTGTCTATCTTTCCGGGTTTCTCCTTTGTAAATGGCAATGTTCTTGCAAAATAGAATGCAGAAAGCATGTCCTGGATATAAGCAGGCATTTTCTCATATTGCTTGCCGTTGCTATTAATAACATGATACTCCTGATCAAAAACCACATCTTGATTTATTTTATATCCACCCTCGTTCACTCTTCTGATAAACATAAGTGGGCATATTGAATTCTCATCTATGTAAGTTTCATAGCGATCGCGTACCTTGAAAAACAAATCCCAGGCGCCCTTGGTTTCACCTGTTCCAACTATATGAAAAGCGCTTCGTCCGTTTATTACCTGGGCTTTATCATCAATCTTTATAGTGGCATAGGCACCGTCGAGAAACCCATAGTGCACGCGGTATGTAAGCTTTTCTCCGCATTTAAAAGCTTCATTGTCGATTTTCCGCAGCCTGTTCTGTGCCATGGAGGCAGGTGAACAAACCGCCAAAATGCCGGTGCAAACAATATAGGACAGTTTAATTAAAAGACGCATAATTATTTGAAGGTGACGGATTTTCGAAATCAAACTAACACCTTCTTACGCAGAAACCGAAATAATGTTTTCAGTATTGTTCTTTGTCGCTCGGAAAACTCCTGTTCTTTACGTCCGAGATATAATTTGTAACGGCTGACTTCATCTCATTATACAGGTTCATGTAGCGCCGCAGAAAACGCGGACTGAACTCATAAGTTATGCCAAGCATATCATGTAAAACGAGCACCTGTCCGTCAACTTTGTTTCCAGCGCCTATCCCTATTGTTGGTATGGATAATTGTTTGGTAACCTGCTCTGCAAGTTTTGCGGGTATTTTTTCCAGCACGATGGCAAAGCATCCCGCATTCTGCAGTAACATAGCATCACTTATAAGCTTTTCGGCTTCTGCTTTTTCCCTGGCCCGCACCACATAGGTACCAAATTTATAGATTGACTGCGGCGTGAGCCCCAGATGCCCCATAACGGGAATGCCTGCCGAGATGATTCGTCTTACCGATTCTTCCACCTCTTTACCTCCTTCCAGTTTAACGCTGTGCGCACCGGATTCCTTCATTATCCGAATGGCAGAGTTCAGCGCCTCCTTCGAATTGCCCTGATAGGTGCCAAAAGGCAGATCGACAACAACCAGCGCTCTTTCCACGGCTCGCAATACCGATGAGGCATGATAAATCATCTGGTCAAGCGTAATAGGCAGGGTGGTTTCATGTCCGGCCATTACATTCGATGCAGAATCGCCGACAAGGATCACATCTATCCCTGCATGATCCAATATCCGTGCTAGGGAAAAGTCATAAGCGGTGAGCATTGCTATTTTTTCACCGCGCTCCTTCATCTCCTGCAAGACGTGGGTGGTAACCTTTTTAGCCTCTGTCTTCTTGTTCGGCATAATACTCTTTTACTTTAGTTCAGATAGATTCAATGGTCTGATAGCTTTCTATAGGCTGGCAAGTGCAAATCAAATTCCTGTCGCCATAGGCATTATCCACGCGCGAAACCGGCACCCAAAATTTGTGCTCCTGTATCCATTTTAGAGGGTAAGCGGCCTTTTCGCGGGTATATTTATGCTGCCAGTTATCGGCGGTAACAACCCTGGCGATATGGGGCGCATTTTTAAGCACGTTGTCGTTCACATCGGCTTTGCTTTCCTGGATTTCTGCTATTTCATTCCTTATCGAAATCATTGCTTCAATGAACCTGTCCAGCTCTTCCTTAGGCTCGCTTTCCGTGGGTTCCACCATGAGTGAGTCGTGTACCGGGAAAGATACTGTTGGCGCATGAAATCCGTAATCCATCAGCCTTTTGGCTATATCCGTTACCTCAACACCCGAGGTGCGCCTGAACTCGCTGCAGTCAAGTATTAGTTCGTGCGCCACATTTCCATTGGAGCCGGTGTACAACACTTTGTAATGGTCTTTCAGCTTCAGCTTAATATAGTTGGCGTTAAGTATGGCTATTTTGGTGGCTTCGCAGCATCCATTCCCGCCAAGCATACGGATATAGCCGTATGAAATGATGAGTATGAGCGCGCTTCCCCAGGGGGCGGAAGATACGGCATGATAAGCCGTGGATTTTTCATTTATGGCTGCGTTTACGCCGCTATCCGGTTCTGACCATGTGATATGGGAAGGCAAAAAGGGCGTCAGGTGCTTAGCAACGCCTATGGGGCCTGCACCGGGGCCGCCACCGCCATGTGGAATAGCAAATGTTTTATGAAGGTTCAGGTGGCAAACGTCGGCGCCAATCAATGCGGGATTGGTAAGCCCCACCTGGGCGTTCATGTTTGCGCCGTCCATGTAAACCTGGCCGCCGTTCTTGTGAATAATTTTGGTAATGTCCTTGATTGTTTCTTCAAAAACCCCGTAGGTGGAGGGGTATGTAACCATAAGGCACGAAAGGGTGTCTTTATAATGTTCCGCCTTCTCTTTCAGATCCTGTACGTCAATATTTCCGTTAGCCGTGCATTTTATCACCACTATCTGCATGCCTGCCATTGCGGCGCTGGCCGGATTGGTACCGTGCGCCGATGCCGGAATGAGCGCCACGTTGCGTTGTTTTTCGCCACGGCTGTTGTGATAGGCCCTTATTACCAGCAAGCCGGCATATTCGCCCTGCGCACCAGAATTAGGCTGGAAGGAGACCGCACTGAAGCCGGTGATGGCGCATAAATACTTTTCGAGATTCGCTATTAATTTATGATATCCTTTGGCCTGCTCGGCGGGAACAAAGGGGTGGATTTCGGCCCAGCCCGGCATTGTTATGGGATACAGCTCGGTGGCGGCATTCAGTTTCATAGTGCAGGAACCAAGCGATATCATTGAGTTGGTTAAGGAGATGTCCTTGTTCTCCAGTGATTTGATATAACGCATCATCCCTGTTTCAGAATGATAGCTGTTGAATACAGGGTGGGTCAGGTAGGTGCTGTTTCTTTGAAATTTTTCACCCAGGGTTTCTACAAAATTAGGCGTATCGCTCTGAAAATCGTGGCTGGAAACCTCTATTGCATCTTTACCTGCGGCTGCGGCAAAAATGTTGATGATGTCCTGCAAATCGTTGTAAGATGTAGTCTGGTCTGTACTGATACAAATGCCTGAAAGGGTATAAGAGAAGTTGATGCCGGCTTTCAGCGCTTTGTTTCTGATGGTATCCTGCTCCACACCGGCTGGCATTTTCACTTCTATCGTATCGAAGAAATTGGCTTCCGTTATAATGTATCCGATACGTGTCAGCTGATTGGCAAGGAAGCAGGCTGACTGGTGTATCTTTTTAGCTATATTCCTCAAGCCATGCGGTCCGTGATAAACTGCATACATGCCGGCCATTATAGCAAGCAGGGCCTGTGCGGTACAAATATTAGAGGTTGCCTTTTCACGTCGTATGTGCTGTTCGCGGGTTTGCAGCGCCATACGGAAAACATTATTGCCGGAAGCATCAACCGAAATGCCGATAATCCTGCCCGGTATCATCCGCTTATGAGCTTCCCTTACGGCAAAAAAAGCGGCATGAGGACCGCCGAAGCCCATGGGAACCCCGAAACGCTGGCTGTTGCCGAGAACCACGTCTGCACCCCACTCACCCGGAGGAGTGAGCAATGTTAATGCAAGCAGGTCTGCTGCCACGGCCACTGTAATATGGTTTTCATGTAATTGTTCTACAAGGCTTTTATATTCCCGCAATTTGCCGCTTATTGCAGGATACTGTAGCAGCGCCCCGAAGACACCGGGTTTATTTGAGTTTTCCGCGTCACCAGTTTCAATTTCTATGCCGAGCGGTGCCGATCGGGTTCGCAGCACATCTATGGTTTGAGGGAAGCAGTCGCCGGAAACAAAAAAAGTACGGGCGTTCTCCTTTTCCTTTGCACGCGAATGATATAGCATGATCATGGCTTCGGCTGCCGCTGTGGCTTCGTCAAGTAAAGAGGCGGTTGCAATAGGCATGCCTGTAAGGTCGCATACCATTGTCTGAAAGTTAAGCAACGCCTCAAGCCTGCCCTGCGATATTTCTGCCTGATAAGGTGTATAGGATGTGTACCAACCCGGGTTCTCAAGAATGTTTCGGCGAATAACAGCCGGTGTTATCGTGTTATAATACCCCTGACCGATATAAGTACGGAATACCTTATTTTTAGAGGCGAGTTCCTGTATATGGGCTGTATATTCGTTTTCACTCATCGCCTCCGGCAGTTTGAGCGGCTTGGAAAGCCTGATGGATGCCGGTACGGTTGAATTTATAAGATCGCCAAGGGAGGGATATCCCAGAATGTCGAGCATTTCTTTTATGTCTCTTGTACGAGGGCCAAGGTGCCTGTAAGCAAAGCTATCCGTTTTCATATTCTCGGGTTGATTTTTAGGGGTGCAAAGGTAGGAAGAAAATACTTTATTGCAAGGCATTATTTAGGACTATCGGGGCAGTAGCGCTTTAGATATCCCATAGCCTTAATTGCTATTGAACCAGAACATTAAAATTTCAATTTCGGTTTTGATATATTTATAGTGCTCCCGATCCCGATAGCCATCGGGATGCACACTAAGCGCATATTCTTTTAATTAGTTTTGTGAACACTTTGCTCTTTTTTAAGAATAGTGTATACAAATTGGAACGTTGATAACGCTGACTACTCATGATTCTTTCTGGTATTATCTGTTTCAACTATGGTCTGTCTTTTTCGCACCAAGCCGCAAAGTTCTTCACCATTTGCTATTGAGAATTCAAATCACCTGGTCGAATTAATAAGTTGATGAAATCAAGCCAAGCCTGGCAAATTGTGAGGAATAAAAAATTCCGTCGAGGAAAGGATGAAATGCAGCCTTGACCTTTTCATTGATTGTTTCTTTGCAGTCAAACGAAAAGAAAGAAAACAGCTTGCTGGCATCTATGTTCTTTGCCTTAATGCAAAGTGTTATATGTATTCGGTTATCATTTAATCGTTTTTTCAAATAACAAAAGGGCTTTCAATCAAATTTCATCTTTTTCATAACGGCCGAGAATACCCTGGGGAAAAATCTGTTCACCTGCAAGGCAGCCACTTCAGGTCCGCCAATATACACCTCTTCCCTCTGCAACTTAACGGCACGTATTATTTGTCTGGCGCAGATTTCCGGCGCCAGGCCCCTGGCCTGTCCGTCCTCCATTTTTCCATGTTTGTCGCCTTTCCCTGTCAGGGCATTTACCGATACATTGGTTTTGATATAGCCGGGGCACACCAAGGTAACCTTTATGTTATCGCGAAAGACTTCGGCGCGCAAGGCTTCGAAAAAGCCATGCAAGGCATGTTTTGAAGCGCAGTATGCCGAACGAAGCGGTATGCTTATCTTGCCCATAACACTGCTGATTACCACTATTTGTCCATACTGCCGTTCAAGCATGCCTTTAAGCACGGCTTTGGTAAGTGTAATAACCGAAAAATAGTTCAACTCCATAATCTTTCTGTCCACTTCGGGCAGGGTATCTTTGGCGAGGGCGCGCTGGCTTATACCGGCATTGCAAACCAAAATGTCTATCGCTCCGAATTTATCATTTATCTTAAAGATAGCAGGCTGTATTTCCTCACTGTGGTATAGGTCAACAGGCAATATAAGGCTGTTCGAATCATTTAGTTCCGCCTCATGCTGCACCCGCTTCAACTCTGCTTCGCGCCTTGCCGTTAGGATAACCCTCGCTCCTTCTTTTGCGAAGGCTTTAACCAGCGCTTCTCCTATGCCCGATGAGGCACCCGTAATCCAAACTACCTTGCCGGTGAATGTTCGTTTCATAAAAGCTTTTGGTTAGGGTGTGCTGCTTTCGGATTAAATGATTAAACGATGCAACTGCTAAAAATTGATGCGCAGCAGGCCGAATGCCGCCGATATATTCGGATTATTCTGTTTTCCGAGATAAGTGAGCACATCGCTTGTGGTAATATAGAACTGTACCTTATCGCTGATTCCAATGCAAATTCCTATAGGCATATTAAATCCATAGGTCTGGTTACCACAAAACCCGGCAGAAACTGAAAAGGACTTGCAAATGTTAAATTGAGCAGCCGTAGCATAAAAGGGAAACTGTATATTTCCTATCACGTTGTTCAGCGGGAAATCGATGTCAGCCGAGAGGGTGATGATTTTTGACAGGGTATAGGATACTCCTGTTCTTAGTTTGGAAGGCAGGGCGAGCCAATAATCCGGTCCCGGGGCAAAATTTAAAAAAGTGCCGTTGGCTATTCCGAAGTTGCTGCCGAGTATGGAATTGATGCCGTAGTTATTGGCGGCAAGCCTCGGCATATTGGTATCAATAGCGGTTAGTGTGTTGTGTTTCCAGTAAATGGCGCCGAGGTCGGTGGCTGCAACGCCGAACTTCCAGTTTTTATATGCAGCGCTAAGTCCGATATCCATTGCTGTGCCTGTTCCTACGTTATTAAACAGGTTTCCCGCATTGGTAGGCGTAAAATTGGGTATGTTGCCATAATTTATTCCGTATGAATTGGTAACCGATGAGCGCGCATAAAGGCCGCCCGGCGTTATGTCGCCATAAACGTTGGCCAGCCCCCAAAGGTATTTTAACCCCAATCCCCCATACACCCTTAAAGTATTGAAGTCGGGGTCCTGGTCGCTGGTTTCGGTAGCCGTTTTTTGGTTTGATTCCACGTCAAAGGACGAAACGGAGCCTCCACCGCCGCCAATCCTGAACAGCTCGCGTCCCCAATCAAGGTTCAATTCCCGGTACTGGTATAGTGAAAAGTTGGTTCCGGCCAGTTCGTTCGATATTTTGGAGGCGAGGGTTTTGGTTGAATCCTGATAGGCCTGGGAATTCAGGCCGTTGAATAATATATCGGCGGCAGTAGGGCTAAGGGTAACGTGGGCTATCACTCTGTCGCGCAGGTTCATGGCGAAACCGCCGATTTTAGGTATCTTGAATGAAAAGGCAGCCCAGTTCACATCACCGTATAGGTTCAGTCCGTTCGGATTGGAGAGTATTTGCCCGAACTGGTGCTTTTGGGCGGTGGAAAACGTGTCGCTCGGATGGAGCAGTAAGTTTCTTAGCATGGAATAGCTCAAAGCGCTCGACTGTACGCTTAGTCCCACATTAAGTATGGTAAAGGAAAACTTATGATTGTCGGCCCAGCCAAGATTGGAAGGATTGATGCCGATACATTCCCAGTCGTTTACCACGGCCGTTACTGCGGCTCCCTTGGCGGTAGCCACGGGTAGGCAAAGGTCTATTTGGGCCGTACAGTTTGCAGAAATTTCAAAGAGGAGAGAAATAAAGAGTAAGAATTTCTTCATCGGATTACATTTTTAGAACCGTAAAAATACATTAATTTCCGCATATTGTTACCTTTGTAAATGCCAAAAAGCATCTGTATTCCCTCAATCCATGTATCATTCAATACAAAAGCGCATCGGTAAATCAACGCAAAAAGTGAAGTGCCTGTGGTTGGTTTCATGTATAGCGCTTGGGTTATTCTCATGCAGCAACAGCGGTAAACCCAGAACCCCGGCAGACATTATGCAGCCCGACAGCATGGCATCGCTGCTTACGGACGTGCATATATTGCAGGCCTCCTTGCAGCTTGGCCTGGTAAGGCACGACTCCATTATCCCAGCCCCTGCTGCCTTTGCGGAGCTATGGAAGAAGCACCATATAACACAGAAAGATTACAACCGGTATGTTGATTATTATACTCGGCACCCGCGTCTTCTTGATTCTGTATATGAAAAAGTGCTGATCAATGTTAGTGAAGAAAAGGCTAAATTGCTGGGTAATGCCCGTCATTAACATTTATTGGCGGCCGGTATTCCTCTGCTGTTCAGAGGCGGTATGATGCTAAAATTTCAGCAAGAGATGATGATGCATATTAATCTCATGGGTTTTACTAACCGGTTAAATCTGTCTTCACCCGTTTTCTATCTGTATCTCTTGACCCTGCTTCTGGTTGTAGCATACTCTGTATTCATAGTATATAATCTCGTATACTGGAGAAAAGTTGGCTATGAACGGAAAGAAGCCATACACAAGGCAACCAAGGTGAGCATAATCATTCCGGCCCGCAACGAAGAAAAGAATATCGCAAAGTGCCTTGCTTCAGTACTAAATCAGGATTACGGAAGGGAGGATATGGAAATTATCGTTTGCGACGACCAATCGGAAGACCATACCCGGGATGAAGCCAGAAGAATACTATCCGGCAGCAATGTTAAAAATACGATTTTAGAGGCGGAAACCCAGGTATCCAATAAGAAAAGCGCTATAGAATCGGGGATTAGAGCAGCAACAGGCGATTTGATTATTCTTACCGATGCCGATTGTGTGGCAGGAAATGCCTGGGTTAGCGCCCTGGTCAAAGCCTACGTGCCGCATGTTACCAATATGCTTTGCGGCCCTGTGTCCATAATAGGCGAGGCAAGCTTATGCGACAAATTCCAGTCGCTCGAACAGTGCGGCCTGTCTCTGCTCACAGGCGCAGGTATCGCAGCCGAAATACCGCTGCTGTGCAATGGAGCGAATATGGCGTACAGCCGCGAGGCATTTTATGCGGCAGGGGGTTTCAACGGCATAAATGATATCCCTACAGGCGATGACACACTTTTGTTATTTAAAATGAACAAAAGGTTTCCCGGAACAATCAGGTATATCAAAAGCAAGGATGCATTGGTATTTACAGGCGCCCAGCCAGGCTGGAGCGCCTTTTTTCAGCAACGCATACGTTGGGCATCCAAAGGCTTTCGCGGAGGAAATTATTTGAATACCGCTGTGGGACTCCTCGTTTTTCTGTCAGACCTGCTGCTCATAATATCCGGTTTTTGCTTATTCTTCAATACCTTATACCTTCCTGTGTTTCTTCTAAGCATTTTTTTAAAATCGGCAATTGACTTTTTATTGCTAACTTACGCCGCTAAATTTTTTGACAAAAAGAATCTTTTAACTGTATTTCTCATCGCAGAACCAATAACCATCATATATACAAGCTTGGTAGGGTTTGCTGCTTTTATAATGCCATACACCTGGAAGGGAAGAAAATACAAAGTCAGCAGATCAGGAAGAATTAAATAATGAAAAATAAAAGACAAAACGCCATTCCCAAGCCCTCCATCCGGCAACCCGCCCTGCCGCAGTTAGCGGCTATTTATGGATCAACTAAGCGCCATTCATGAAATTGCCACTCATATCGCCCTTCTTCCGCAAGCGTGTCGAAATCGATTCATATTCATTGGGTAGCCATGCCTGGAAGCGGTTCAGGAAGAACAAGCCAGCAATGTTCAGCCTTTATTTCATCATATTGGCGGCGTTTATTGCAATTTTGGGTTTTCTTATTACCCCCGATTCCACCCCCAATGCAAATAACCAGATACTCGAAATATCGGTAAAGCCTCCCGGTTTTCAGGTAATGATGCTGCTCGAAAGAGAAAATCAGAAAATCCCCGTCAGGTCATGGTATTACAAGATGTTGTACGGACAACCCAGCCTGTACAGGTATATACCCATTTATCGCTATGGGTTCAGCGGTAAAAACATTGTTTGTGAAGCCTACACCGGAAGCCTGCATAACAACGGTCCTTTGGTTCCATTTAATATGGCAGACGTTATATATCCTCTTGACTATAGCAAGCCCTTAAAATACGATTCGGTGAACAACACAATAACATGCTATGTACTCGGACAAAATAACCCGGTAACCCGAACCACAAAGGACTTAAGTGAAGAGATTAAGAAAAACAACATAGTTGAAAAGAGGTACTGGCTTGGCACAGACCAGGAAGGCCGGGATTTGCTAAGCCGTCTGATAATTGGCACACGCATTTCCCTTGCGGTGGGGCTTGTTTCCGTACTTATTGCCTTTTCCATAGGCATACTTCTGGGTGCAACCGCCGGTTACTTTCAGGGGAAGTGGGATAATTTTGTAATGTGGCTAATAAACGTAGTCTGGTCACTGCCAACACTACTGCTTGTTATTGCCATAACGCTTGCTCTGGGCAAAGGCTTCTGGCAGGTATTTATAGCCGTAGGGCTTACCATGTGGGTAGATGTGGCACGCCTTGTGCGGGGGCAGGTGATGAGCGTACGCGAAGAAAATTACATAGAAGCAGCCCGCGCCATGGGCTACTCCGATTTCCGGATAATACTGCGGCATATCCTGCCCAACATTATGGGCCCGATTATTGTGGTAGCAGCCGATAATTTTGCTTCCGCCATTCTTATAGAGGCGGGCCTAAGCTTTTTAGGTATAGGAGCCCAGCCGCCCATAGCTTCATGGGGAGCAATGATTAACCAAAACAGAGGTTTTATTCTTACCGATTCGGCATACCTTGCCTTTTTGCCGGGTATTTGCATCATGCTCATGGTGCTTGCCTTTTATATGCTCGGTAACGGGCTCCGCGATGCCATGGATAGCAAGGCTTCAGTTAATCAACTGGTGGGTACATGAATTTACCCGCTTATGCCCTAAGGCTTTATCTGATAGACCAGATTTAAGGAGTTTTCTATTCAGTTTCCTAATATGTGCGCAAGCGTATCTTGCAATGCGCCGCCCCGCAGGTTGTGAGCGATAATTTTACCCGACGGATCTATTAGAAAATTGGAGGGAATGGACTGTATGGCGTATAGCATGGCAATTTTGCTGCTCCAACCCTTCAGGTCAGATACATGATTCCAGTCAAGCCGGTCATCGTGAATCGCCTTCACCCAGTTTTCCCTGTTGTCGTCCAGCGATACCTGAAGGATGGTGAAGTTTTTATTCCTGAACTTATTGAAGGCGTCAACCACATTTGGGTTTTCCTGCCTGCAGGGGTTGCACCAGCTTGCCCAAAAATCAAGCAATACATACTTGTTTTTGAACCCGGAAAGGCTCACCGGCTTGTTTGCCGTGTCGTCAGCTGTAAAATCGGGTGCCATGCTGCCAATAGCAATCCGCTCGCTTACATCAATCATGCGTTTTATTCGCACCGCGTAGGGGTTGCTTTTTGCGGATGGCTGAAACTCCGAATAGAGCATTTTCAGGTTCAGCAGGTCGGGAGCGTACATCAGGCTGCTGGTGGCTACTGCCCATGCGCTCACCACAGAACCGGTATGCGATTTCACGAAGGTTTCCATTAAGGAAGTGTTTGCTTTTTCCAGTTGCATATACTCCTTGCCCAGGCTGTCGTATATTTCCTTTTTCCTGTCTTCGCTTTGTACTTTAGCCGATAATTTTCCGGCAATTTCAATAAGCTCCTTCATTTTGGTACTGTTCGGTAACATCAGCTTTGAATATTCTTCATATGTGTTCTGTTCCGGTGAGGTAGGCGACACTTTGCTTTTTGACGCAGAATCGCCATAAAATTCAATGTTCAGACCTGTGTCAGTAAGGAAAAAGGAGAGGTATTTTCCGCGTTCCATATTTCCAACCCAAAGATAGGCAAAGGACGGGGCATTTAAT
>JABEUT010000265.1 GCA_013044305.1 Bacteroidia bacterium | reverse complement strand
GCCATGTCTTTCAAAAAAATAGAACAACTTCTTGGAAAGGACGCTGAAACCCTTCTCACCCACAAAAGTAAAACCATAAGCAAAGAAGAGCTGCACCTGCCCGGAGCCGGATTTATTGACCAGAGCTTTGGAGGCGGCAACCGGAACATACAGGTGCTGCGCAACCTGCAGCACATCTACGGTCATGGAAGGCTGGCCCGCACCGGTTACGTTTCCATACTGCCTGTCGACCAGGGGATAGAGCATTCGGCAGGCGCTTCCTTCGCACCCAATCCCATTTATTTCGACCCCGAAAATATAGTAAAGCTGGCTATAGAGGGCGGCTGCAACGCCGTTGCCTCCACTTATGGCGTGCTGGGCTCCGTCGCCAGAAAGTATGCGCACAAAATACCCTTCATTGTTAAGATAAACCACAACGAGCTGCTTACCTACCCGAGCAAATATGATCAGGTGCTGTTCGGCACCGTAAAAAGCGCCTGGGACATGGGCGCCGCCGCCGTCGGCGCCACAATCTATTTTGGCTCCGATGAGGCTACGCGCCAGATTACCGAAATAGCCCGCGCCTTTGAAGAGGCCCACAGCCTGGGCATGGCAACGGTGCTGTGGTGCTACCTGCGTAACAACAACTTTAAAAAGGACGGAACCGACTACCACGCCTCTGCCGACCTTACAGGGCAGGCAAACCATATAGGCGTTACCATACAGGCCGACATAATTAAACAGAAGCTGCCCACAAACAACGGAGGCTATACCGCACTCAACTTCGGTAAAACAAGCCCGCTCGTGTACAGCAAACTAACTACCGCCCATCCCATAGACCTGTGCCGCTATCAGGTAGCCAACTGTTATATGGGCAGGGTAGGGCTAATCAATTCCGGAGGCGAATCGAAAGGCGCTTCCGACCTGGCCGAAGCCGTTGCCACCGCAGTAATAAATAAGCGCGCCGGAGGACAGGGGCTTATTTCGGGAAGAAAGGCCTTTCAGAAAAGCATGAAAGAGGGAGTGGAACTGCTCAACACCATACAGGATGTATATCTAGCAAAAGAGATAGACATTGCGTAAATTTGACACCTCTCATACAAGGATAACGGCCATACCATATACCTAACAGACCCTGAAATATGCCAAAATGGTTCACACGGATTAAGGAAGGCATAACCACCTCCACACGGGAAAAAAAGGAAACCCCGGAGGGCTTGTGGTATAAGTGCCCCTCGTGCAAAAACATTGTAACCTCCGAAGAACAGGTGGCTAGCCTGTATGTTTGCTCAAAATGCGGATACCACGAAAAAATAGGCTCGCAGGAATACTACGCTATACTTTTCGACGACAACAAATACACCCGTCTTTTTGAAGACATTGAACCCTGCGACCCCCTGCAGTTTACCGATACCAAAAAATATAGCGACCGCCTGAAGGCATCGCAGCAAAAAACCGGACTGAAAGACGCTTTGAGCGTGGCAGTGGGTAAAATGAACAAGGCAAAGGCTGTTGTCGCCTGCATGGAATTCGATTTCATTGGAGGATCGATGGGCTCTGTGGTGGGAGAAAAAATTTCGAGGGCCATAAGCTACTGCATCGAAAATAATCTGCCTTTTATACTTATTTCAAAATCGGGCGGTGCAAGAATGATGGAAGCGGCCTTCTCGCTCATGCAGATGGCAAAGACCTCGGCAAGGCTTACACAGCTCGCCGATGCCGGGCTCCCTTATATCTCGCTTATGACCGACCCGACCACGGGTGGTGTTACCGCCTCATTCGCCATGCTGGGCGACTTGAACCTTGCCGAACCCGGAGCCCTGATAGGCTTTGCCGGGCCAAGGGTGGTAAAGGAAACCATACGTAAAGAACTGCCCAAGGGATTTCAAACGGCGGAGTTCCTTCTGGAACACGGCTTCCTCGATGCCATTGTGCCCCGACAGGAACTAAAAGCCAGGTTGAGCCTGATACTCGCCATGCTGAAGCCACAAGGCGGTAAATAAAAGCCGCAAGCTTCCGGCGCCGCGCTCCGCCAACGGAACACGCCGTTTACTTAAGATTCTGCGCCGCAATGAACAACATACTATATATACCCTCATGGTACCCCAACCGTACCGCACCCGCCGACGGCAACTTCATCAAAAGGCTTATTGAGGCCGATGCGCGTTACGACAAGGTTTCCGTTCTCTTCGCAACCCCCGACCCTATGCTTAAAGCAAAGTACCAAATTGCGGTAACCGACAATAACGGATACTGCGAGGTGATTGTGTACTTCAGGCAGGTAAAGGGCAATTCGCTTTTTGCCCTGCCCGCAAAGGTATTCAGGCGGATGGGCGCTAACCGGATGGGGCTGAAGGAATTAAAAAAGTGCGGCGTCGCCCCGCAGCTTATCCATGTTCAGGCTGCCCTGCCTGCCATACTCTATGCCAGGAGACTTAGCCGCCGCCTTAACATTCCCTATCTGGTAACCGAACACGGCATAGGCTACCAGCTTTCAGAAAAAAAATCTTTGACGGACAAGCTGTTGTTCCGCTTTATGAAAGCCGCCTACGCCGGCGCTGCCGTAATAGTTACCGTTTCGCGCTATCTGGGCGAGGCCATGCGCAACAACGGAATAAAAAATGACTACCGTGTAATACCCAATGTGGTGCCGCTGCCCGATACGCCCATGCCTGCCGGGGCTGCGCCGCCTGCCAAAAAGCGTATTCTTCATATTTCAACCCTCGCCGAGGTTAAAAACGCACACGGTATAATAAACGCAATAAAGCAGGTAAGCCTTAAACGGAACGATTTTGAACTGCTGGTTGTGAGCGATACGGAAGAGCAAAAGGAGTTAAAGGAATACGTAAACGCATCGGGATTGAACGGCGGCGTGGTAAAATTTTTGCCCTATATACATGACAGTTCAGAAATTCTCAAGCTTATCTCTTCAAGCAGTTTCATGGTTCTGTTCAGCAACTACGAAACTTTTTCGGTGGTGCTGGCCGAATCGTTGTGGGCAGGCAGGCCTGTGGTAACAAGCAAATGCGGAGGACCGGAAGAATTCATATCGCCGGAATTCGGACTGCTTGTGGAGCCGCGCGATGAAAAGGGGCTGGAACGAGCCATTACAACCATGCTCGATACAAGCAGCAATTACGACCCCGCAAAAATGAGGCTTTTTGCTCGAACCCATTTTGCCCCCGAAGTGATAGGAAAGAGGTTATGCGACCTGCACAATGAAATTTTAAAGGGCAGGTAGCGCTTATATTTAATACCTTTGCCGAGGTGTTTTTTTATTTTTTTTTAAGCAGATAGAATACCCGAATTAACCCACAAGACTGATGTACAGCAGCGAAACCATTATACGTGTGCGATATGCCGAAACCGACCGCATGGGCTATGTGTATTACGGCAACTATGCCGCCTTTTTTGAGTCGGGCAGGGTAGAGGCGCTGCGGGCATTGGGCTTAAGCTACAGGGAAATGGAAGAACAGGGCATTATGCTCCCCGTGCTATCATTCAATATAAAGTATTACAAGCCCGCCTTCTTCGATGATATACTGACCATAAGAACATCGGTGAAGGAAATGCCCTCGGGCACAAGGATACATTTCCACTACGAAACGCTGAATGAAAAAAAGGTAACCATTAACGAAGGCGAAACCACCCATGCCTTTTTAAGCGGCGGCCGACCTGTTGCCGTGCCGCAGGTTGTAATAGACAAGCTGGGCGTTTTTTTGGTGAAGAAGCCGCAGTAGTGCGTTACTTCAGGTCCTTCAGCAGTTGCCATACCGACGGGTAGATGTTCTTCTTCCTGCGTTTTATCGCCGCAGGGCTTAACCACACTGCAGCCTTTATCCCTTCTTCCTTTTGCGGCACCGGCTTTTTATCCGAAGCAGTCTTCATTGCATACCAATGCGTTTTTTTAAGCGCCGCTTTGCCTTTAAGTTCATAAATATGGTAGGTGTCGGGCAGGCGGCCGGTTATGGTAAGCCTGCCTATGCCGCACTCTTCCTCCACTTCGCGGACGGCGGTGGTGCGTATTGCTTCGCCTTTATCCTGTTTGCCTTTGGGCAGATCCCATTTGCCGTTCCTGTAAATGAGCAGGTACTTGCCGTTGCTGTTTTTTACCAGTCCGCCTGCGGCGGAAATCATTCTGAACAGTTTTTTAAACTCCTTCCATACCTTAGCGGGGTCGCCCGGCAGCTTCAGTTCTTTTTGCTTTTTGCCGGCGGCAAACCTCTTCCATTCGTTTTTTACATCGCCGGCCGCTATGCGTTTCAGCGTTTCCCCTTTGCGGGCAGGCAAATCTTTTGCCCTGCCGATATATATCAGCCGGCTGTTACAATAAACTTTATAATTTTGCGCCATGATTTACAACAGGGATTCGGCACGCAAAATTGCCGATTTTTTATTACAAATCAAAGCGGTTAAGCTGCAACCCGAAAAGCCTTTCACCTGGGCATCGGGCATCAAGTCGCCTATATACTGCGACAACCGCCTTACCCTGTCCTATCCGAAAATAAGAACTTATTTAAGGCAGCAGTTTGTATCGGTTATCTTCGACCTGTACGGCAAACCCGATATTATTGTGGGCATAGCCACAGGCGGCATTGCACAGGGCGCACTGGTGGCGCAGGATCTGGGATTACCCTTTGCATACGTGCGCAGCGAGGCCAAGGGCCACGGCACAGGCAAAATGATAGAGGGCGAGGTGCAGTCGGGTCAGTCGGCGGTACTCATAGAAGACCTTATTTCCACCGGGGGCAGCAGCCTGAAGGCGGCCGGGGCCGTAGCCGGCGAAAAGTGCATAGTAAAAGGCATCGTTTCCATTTTTTCATATAATCTGCCCGTGGCCGAAGATGCTTTCAGGACGGCAAAAGTTAATTTTACCGCGCTCTGCGATTTTCCCATCCTTATTGAGAGGGCGGTGGAAACAAACTACATCAGTGAGCAGGAAGCCACATCACTCAAGGAATGGATGAAGAACCCCGAAAAGTGGGGCGCCGGAAAAGCCTGACCTATTTTGTACGGCCTTGTGAATCTACCACGGCAATGGTTACCATGTTCACTATTTCCCTCACCGAACAGCCCAGCTGCAATACATGCACCGGCTTTTTCATTCCGAGCAGCACCGGGCCTATGGCTTCCAGTCCGGCCAGTTCCTGCATCAGCTTATAAGCCACGTTGCCCGAGATAAGGTTGGGGAAAATAAGCGTGTTCACCTTTTTATCAATCAGGTCGGAAAAAGGGAACTGTTCCTTCAGCAATTCGTTGTTCAGCGCAAAGTTTGCCTGTATGTCTCCATCCACAATCATGCCCGGGTATTTATCGTGCAGTATGGCCGTAGCCTTTGCAACCTTGGCGGGCAGTTCGCCTTTTACCGATCCGAAGTTGGTGTAGGAAAGCAGGGCAATGCGCGGTATGATGTTGAACTGACGTATGCTTTGAGCGGTGAGCGTGGTTATTTCCACGAGTTCTTCCACCGTAGGATCCACGTTCATGGTGGTATCGGCAAAAAAGAAGGGACCCTGCTTGGCAAGCAGGATATACATGCCTGCAACCCTTCTCACGTCGGGGTGCGTGCCTATGGTTTCCAGCGCAGCCGTAATGGGTTCGGCGTATTTGCGGGTGATACCCGATATCATGGCGTCCGCCATGTCGTTTTCCACCATCATGGCTCCGAAATAATTCCTTTCGCGCATCACCTTTCGCGCTTCAAACAGGGTATAGCCTTTTCTTTTCCTTTTCAGGTACAGGTCGTCGCCGAATTTATTCCTTGTAAGCTCTTCCTCTTCCGAGCGGGGGTCAATGATCGGAACATCATCAAGGCTCATGCTGTATTCCGTAATCAGTTTTTTTATTTTTTCCTTGTCGCCGAGGAGTATGGGTTTTGCTATGCCTTCGTTCTTTGCTTCCTGTGCGGCTTTAAGCACTTTATACTGGTCGGCTTCGGCAAATACGATTCGTTTGGGGTTTTGCCTTGCCTTGGCGGTAAGCGATTTTAGCAGGTCGTTGTCCAGGCCCAGCCTGCTGGCAAGCGCCTGGGTATATGCATCCCAGTCTTCAATGTTGCGCTGCGCCACACCCGATTCAATGGCTGCCTTGGCAATGGCGGGCGGCAGCGAGGTTATCAGGCGGGGGTCTATCGGTTTTGGTATGATATAGTCAGGGCCGAAGGTAAGGTTACGCGAGCCGTAGGCGAGGTTCACCGATTCCGGCACCGGCTGTTTGGCAAGTTCGGCCAGGGCAAGCACTGCCGCCATTTTCATTTCTTCGTTTATTCGTGTGGCCCGCACGTCCAGTGCGCCGCGGAAAATAAACGGGAACCCCAGCACGTTGTTCACCTGGTTAGGATAGTCCGACCTGCCGGTGGCCATTATTACATCGGGCCGCGCCTCGCGCGCTTCCGGGTACGATATTTCGGGTATGGGGTTGGCAAGGGCAAATACTATAGGCTTGTCCGCCATGCCTTTCAGCATTTCCCGGGTAACAGTATTGCCTTTCGATAAACCGACGAACACATCGGCTCCTTTCATGGCATCGCCCAGGTCTTTCACTTTATGGTCGCTTACAAATAATAATTTTTCGGCCGACAGGTCTTTTCTGTCGCGGCTTAAAAGCCCCTTGCTGTCGAACATCATTATGTTTTCCTTTTTTGCCCCAAGCGAGTGGTAGAGCCTGGTGCAGGAAATAGCCGAAGCGCCGGCGCCGTTGACTACAATTTTTACATTCTCTATCTTTTTGCCCGCTATTTCAAGGGCGTTGATGAGTGCGGCCGAGGATATGATGGCTGTGCCATGCTGGTCGTCGTGCATAATGGGTATGGTAAGCTCCTCCTTGAGCCTGCGTTCTATTTCAAAGCATTCCGGCGCTTTTATATCCTCCAGGTTGATGCCTCCGAAGGTGGGGGCGATGGCTTTTACAGCCTGTATGAATTTTTCAGGATCTTCGGCATCCATTTCTATGTCGAACACATCAATGTCGGCGAATATCTTAAAAAGAAGCCCCTTGCCTTCCATAACCGGCTTGCCTGCCTCGGGCCCAATGTTGCCTAATCCGAGTACTGCCGTTCCGTTGCTGATAACCGCCACCAGGTTGCCCTTGGCGGTGTATTTGTACACATCTTCCTTATGTTCGGCAATCCTTAAGCAAGGCTCCGCCACTCCCGGCGAGTAAGCCAGCGACAGGTCGCGCTGTGAGCTGTGCGGCTTAGTGGGTATCACTTCTATCTTGCCCGGCCGCCCCATGGCGTGGTAATCAAGGGCGTCTTCCATATCAATCTTTTCCATAATTGTTTTATTGTTTTGTCATGCTGCGCAGATTAAATTACCTCAAGGGTCATCTGTCGCTTCAGGCCCGGTAAACCGGTCAGGTGCGGGTAAACCAACGCGCGCCTTAATCCTGTTCGGGCAATTGTGAAACAAAGATAGCAATTTGTAGGTTTCAACAGATTTTTGGTAGCGGGTCAGTTTGAAATTAATTTAAAGGATGCATGATTACCTTTTTACCCCAAACCCTAAGGGGGCATTGAAACAATTTGATTTAAGATGCTGCTTTTTAAAGCGCCTTCGGGGTTTGGTGTATATTAATCCTGTTTTAAAGCTAATTAACTACCGAGGTAACTATATACCAGTTGGGACAAGCCTAATCTTTCACTTTTTTGTCCTTATTGGCTTTAACTAAATTCACAATGGCAAGGGCTAACCCGTATAATG
>JABEUT010000264.1 GCA_013044305.1 Bacteroidia bacterium | reverse complement strand
CACCTAAGGCAATGGAACGCGACCTGCTTGTTTTGCTTTCGGGACCGGAGCCACAGCGGTCAGTGCTCGAGATGAAGGTAATTAAACAAATCAACGAGTTAGGCAACATCAGGGCAAGTGTGATACAGGGAAAGCCGGGAGGTAAATCACTTAAATTGAATGACAGGGTAGAACTTATTGCCCACCTGCCGGCCAAAGAATTATTTGAAAAGATAGTAAGCAGCAAGGCCATCCTTGCCCGCCCGGGTTACTCAACCATCATGGATCTTGCGGCAGTAGGAGGGAAGGGTGCAATTTTTGTGGCTACCCCCGGGCAAACCGAACAGGAATATCTTGCAATGTATATGGAATCGGAAGGAATAGGGGTGATGTGCCGGCAAAGGCATTTTTCCCTTCGTGAGGCCTGGGTAAAAGTTTTTCAAAGCAAGGGATTCAACAGTGCTTCCTATAAGCGAAACTATAAGCAGGCGCTCAATGAATGGCTGCAAATGGTAAAAGCTTGATTTTTTTACCATTATCCGATGTGTTTTAATAAAAATCATACCTTTGTCTTCCAGTGGCAATGGAGTTTGCCCTTAACCGTCCGCCGGCTTGCCTTACTATAACCAATCCGTCTGTCTGATAACTCCTACCTTAAACTTTTATGATGATTAAAATATTAACCCTTATCGGAGTAGGAGGAGCGCTGGGCAGTATAGCCAGATTTATCATCGCACAAGCCGTACAGAGGCATTTTGTTAACTCCGGCTTCCCTTATGGAACCCTCGCGGTGAATGTTGCAGGCTGTCTCGTAATAGGAATTGTTTACGGACTCTCCGAGCGCTTCAACTGGATGACACCGGAGTGGCGCGTTTTTCTTGCAACGGGCATATGCGGTGGTTTTACCACATTCTCATCCTTTTCATACGAAAGCATTGCCCTCATCCGCGATTCTGAAATATTATATGCCGGTTTAAACGTAGCCATAAGCGTAATCACTGGCTTTGCAGCTACCTTTATAGGCTTGTCATTAACCAAACTGTAATTTACATGGAACCGGGACAGAATTATAAACTAATACGCATATTCCTAGGCGAGTCGGACAAGCTGAATAATGTACCGCTGTATGAAGCCTTAGTAAAAGCGGCAAAAAAGAAGGCATGAACGGCGCAACTGTTCTGCGCGGAATCCTGTCCTTTGGCGCCGGCAGCCGCATCCATACAGAAAAAATCCTTGAATTATCGCTCGACCGACCGGTGGTTATCGAGATTGTGGATACGGAAGATAAAATCGGAAACTTTTTGCAGGCAATTAACCCGATGATTGAAAAAGCCGCATGCGGCGCCATGATAACCATGGAAAAGGCTGAAGTTATTCTATACCGTCAGCAAAAGAAGGATAAATAGTATATTTGTTGGGAGAATGGCTACCCATACAGCTCCCCAGAATAAGATACGCCGCGATGAATTATTAAGCGGCGAAAAATTCCCTTTACGGAACAGAAGCCTGCATTTGTCGCTTGAGGTAAGAGACTCCGAACTGGTGGCATGTGTGCTTGACAAGCACAGTGATACTTATATCGCTTTTTGCCGTATTCCGCTAAGCGCAAAGGAAAACAACCTGAAAGGCATTCTTAAGGACGATATTTTTGCGTCTTCTTTTGACGGGGTGTCGGCGGTGTTCACCCCAAACAGCGCCATACTAACTCCTGCAGCCTTTTACAGAAAGGAACTGCTTACCGAATACCTTGCCCTGCCGCAACTGGCAAAAAATAAGGAAACCCCATGCTCCGATTATATCAAAAGCCTCGACAGCTACAATCTCTATACTGTAGATACAGGTATGCTGTCGGCATTGAAAGATCGTTTTCCGAATGCGGCATGCCGGCACCACTCCAGCATCTTTATGGAATACCTTCTGATACTGTACAAGGGCACCGCCAGTACCGGTGTGCATACGGCAATTTTCGGGAAGTATATGGATGTGGCGGCCTTGCAGAACGGCGCCCTTATGCTATACAACAGGTTTTATTATGAAAGCGCAAATGATTTTCTCTACTACCTGCTTTGGGTTTACGAACAATTGCAGTTCGACAGCCGTAAGGCGGATTGTTATTTTTACGGCGAGGCAACCGATGAAATAATGAACAGCACCGGCAGATACATACACAACGTAGGGCAAGGCGCTATGCCAGCCGGACAGGCATTTGCTCCCGCACTGGGCAAATTGCCGGTAAAAAGCTGCCAGTCACTTTTTATGCAGTATTTAGCGCTATAGGGCATTTTAAATTATTAATAAGGAACATACCGAAAGGAAAATACAATACCAAATTACCTGAATGCGGATAACAGGAGGAGAGTTGAAGGGGCTTCATGTGCCGGACACAAAACTGAATTTGCGCCCTACGACCAATAAGGCGAAGCAGGCCTTGTTCAACATTTTGAATAACCGCATTCAATGGGAAACCTGCGATGCCCTTGAATTATTTGCAGGTACGGGCAGCATCAGCTTTGAACTTGCCTCACGTGGCGCAAAAACTATTACGGCAGTGGATTTAGACAGGCAGAACTGCAAGCTTATACGCCAGAATGCCGACAGTTTAAAACTGCCCCTGATAAGAACGGTGCACGCCGATGCTGTTACATTTTTGAGGAATACCAAAGAAAAGTGGTCGCTCATTATTGCCGACCCTCCCTACAACTATCGGCATTATGAATTACTGGTAAAGCTCATATTCGAGAAGCACTTGCTAAGGGAAGACGGGCTGCTTGTAGTGGAGCATTCGCGCCGGACAAACTTCGGCGCTCTGCCCTTTTTTACAGAACAACGGAAATATGGTGAGGTAAACTTTTCCTTTTTTGATGAAAAGGACAGGGCAGGAACTGTTTAGTATGCAATCATGTTTCATTAGAAACATCAGCAACAGTTATTCGGCCATAAGCTTAAGCGCACGTGGCATAGCCGGATCGTTGATACGGGCTTTGAGGTACGAGGCAATTACACCCTTTCTTGCATCCTGCCCGTACCACATTTCAATGTGCTCTGTTGCAGGCCCTGCAAGCCTTCCATTTTCATTTTCGGCAGCGTTCACGAGATTAGCCAGTAAGGGCATGTCAAAATAATCGAGCCTCTTTAAGGCGTTCATGGCATTTATCCGCGTGATGAATTCATAGGAGTTTCCGGTGTAGTCAACAAGCTTTTGGATGAACTGTCCTTTGTCCTGTCCGGTGGCGGTGGCAGCCGACAGTTCAAGCCACTTCACCTCTACATTCCTGCCTACCGTTCCGCTTACGCCCTTTAAGGCCTGCAGGTACTTTGGCATCCCCTGCGGATTAGAGGCATAAAGCAGATCGAGTACAGTTGCCACTACATTATATGAAGAGTCGTTCACCAGGGTTTCATAATCAGGAAGTAAATCGGCCGGTATGGTTTTAACATTGGCCAGAGTTGACTTTCGCACGTTTACGTCTTTATCATGTATGGCGTTGTGTATAATCTTACGGCTGTCGGGTGCCGTATCGTCAATTAGCTGAGCGACAATTTCGTCTTTTACCGCATGAAATGTTTCTTTGTTGTATATTTCAATTAACGCAGCCCTTTTATCAGCCAGTGCCAAGGGCTGCATGGCTGCCACGGCATCATATCTGTCCAGTACGTTTCCGGCGCGGAGGGCCTGTGCTTTAAGCATGGCAAATGTTTTGTGGAAGGTAACCGTTTTCATTATCTGGTTTCCGGGGTCGAAAAGCACAAAATCCACCTCCTTGCCGCCATTGTTTTCAAACAGTACTTTTTCATTTTGCTTTTCAATCCATACCTGCTTTTTATCCACACTGCCATCCTTGTAATGAATTTCGAAAACAACTGGCATCTTAAAAAGCCCGGAAGGCCTGGTGTCGTCGGCAGAGGCAGGCAGTCCCGTAAGTTCTGTGAGCTCCTGTTGTTGTGTAACCGATATTTCAACAGGCCCATGTTCCGGATTGCTGCCAAGCCTGCTAATAGATACATTGTAATCGGGCTCGCCGCTCCTGTATATCCACTCGTTCCAGAACCAATGCAGCCCCATCCCTGTTGTTTCCTCAAAGGCTTTAAGCAGGTCGTTCGATTCCACATTCTGGTACTTATGCTTTTCGAGATAGTATTTTATGGCTTTATTGTATATTTCCCTGCCGCCCGCCACATACTTAAGCATATTGAGCACGAAAGCGCCCTGCGGGTAAATACGGGTAGTGCCGCCCAAGCTGCTGCCTATGGGGTAGGTGTTCTTCTTGTTCTCTGTAATAGCGGCGTTTTCAAATCCTCTTCTTTCCCAGTCGAAGTAATCCTGACCGAACATATCAAGGTCGAACAGCGAGCTGTAATACGTTGCAAAGCTTTCATGCAGCCACATGCTGGCAGAAGTGCGGCATGTAACCAGATCGCCGAACCATTGGTGGGCAAGTTCGTGGGCATCCACTCCTATATAATTCCTGTCAAGATAGCTGCGATCATCCACCATAAGAAAATCGCCGTAAACGGTAGCTGTTGTATTTTCCATGGCTCCGTACAGGAAGTCCTGCACGGGTATCTGCGAGTAGCTTTCCCAGCCGAACTTAACCCCGATTTCCTTTTCGTAAAAGTCAATCATTTCCGTTGCATACCTGTAGGTTGGCACCACACGGTTCTTCCAGTCGGGATAATACCACAAATGCACCGGCAGGCCTGATTTGGTCTTGCGCTCATCCACCTCATACTTGCCTATTCCGATCATGATAAGGTAGGGTGCCTGCGGATGCTCCATCTTATAATGCCAGGTTTTGGTGCCATCCTTATTTTCTTTCACATTCAGGCGTGTTCCGTTGCTCAACACCTCATAGTTTTTATCGAATGTGATGATTGTTTCAGTCAGAAGCTTATTGTTCCAGTTGTCGTACATAGGTATCCAGTAGCGGTTATCGGTGCCTTCGCCCTGGCTCCATATCTGCCTGCGGCAAACCCCTGTTGTATCGTTCCACCCAATAAAATAAAGCCCTCTGGCAGGGGTGCACTGGTATTGTATCTCAAGGGAGTCCTTGGATTCCCATTGGAGCGCCCCGCCGGTGTATATGGTTATGCCGGCGCTGTCGGTGCGGTATTTAGCGTCTTTGCCGTTCAGAGTAAGCTGCAGTACGGTCATTTTTATCCCGTCAAGCCATATCGAATCGGTGTTTTGGCTAAGCGGTGTAAATGCAAGCACCACATCGCCTTTTACCAGCTTTTTTGCCGGTTCAAAGGCAACATTCAATTTCAGATGTGTGAAATTTACATTGTGGTTGCGCGATTCGAGTTCAGCATCGGCAACATAGCTGCGGGTTCTTACCTGCCCCTGAAGCAGGAACATGAAAGATTGAAAGATAAGAAGCGAAAACAGTAAAACCTTTTTCATAGTATGGCATTTTTTCAGCGGAAAAAGCTGTATGATTATTATATTTAATGGTTTGCTATTCTAAAAAGCGAGGCTTATTGCTTTTCTGCTTATGGCCGATTATTACACCATTCCCATCTTAAAACCTATGAAGTAAAGGAACAGAACCATAAGTCCGATGCCTATACGGTACCAGCCGAAAATTTTAAAGCCGTGTTTGGTAAGATAGGTTATGAAGCCTTTAATTGCTATAAGGGCTACAACGAATGCCACTGCATTGCCTATCAGCAGGAGGTGGATTTCATGATGTGTAAAGCCGCCTCCGGATTTGTACGATTTATATAATTTAAAACAAGTGGCGGCAAACATGGTAGGTACAGCAAGAAAAAATGAGAATTCGGCGGAGGTTTTGCGGTTCAGGTTGCGCGACAAGCCCCCGACTATGGTAGCAGCGGAGCGCGACACTCCCGGAATCATGGATATTACCTGAAACAGTCCAATGACCAAGGCATCCATATTGCTCACTTCGCGGTTTGGTTCTTCCTCCGCCTGCCGGAACCAGTTATCTACAAAAAGTAAAACAACTCCTCCGAGCAGCAGGGTGACGCCTACTGTTATAACGCTTCCAAGCATTTCGTCTATCAGGTGTATGAAAAGGAACCCTATTACCGCGGCCGGCAAAAAGGCAATGAAGAGCTTAATGTAAAGAGAGAGATTTTGAAAAAAACGTTTACCGTAAAGCACTATTACCGACAGTATGGCTCCGAACTGCACCGCCACTGTGAAGGTTTTTGTAAAATCGCTGCTTACAATTCCCATCACCGACGATGCTATGATCATGTGCCCGGTTGAGGAAACAGGCAGAAACTCACTAATACCTTCTAAAATTCCCAATACGATTGCCTGCCAGATGGACATCAGATTTTTTGTTACTGTTATTTTGCAGGCTGCAAAAATATAAAAATAACCTCACCCCTTAATTCAACATTTCAACAGCCTGGTAGATAATGTAACAAAAATATGCCAGCAGTACAGCCAGATAGCAGCAAGCTCCTATGGTTTCGCTGTTTTTCATTGCCGTCATGTATTTGCAGGTTAAAACTTTAGTTTCTGTTCCAATTATTGTATATGACCTTAATGTTCTTGTCAGGTTTAATGCGTTTTTAAGCAAACTTCATATTTAACGTTTCATTAACAAGGCGCAAAGGTTGCGTTAATACTGCCTTCTGTCTATTACAGAGACGAAGCAATTGCCCAAAAGGTTGGGTATTTCCTCCATTTGAGGGGAGGGTTATGCTATAGGGGTGGGTTGCGGAGGGTGCCTTATTCAGGTTTACGAAATCTGGTCGTTATCGGCGTTAAATCTGAAACCGAGACGCTTGCCGGTTTGTATCTGCATTTTGTTGCTCTCTTCTTCCATAACCGACACGCTTACTTCTTTTACGTTATCGAAGGGTGGAACAAAGGGGCTGAAGTCGAGGGTGTAAAGGATTGCGGAATTAATCAGGTCGGCTATAGCAGCCTTGTCGAGCACGGCAGTAGAAAAATGGTTGTACAGGAATCCCAGTTGCCTCTTACCTTCTGCAAAAAAATGGGATTCACGGTTTACGAATATACGTGCTATCAGGTAACCGAGGTCTGAAGTCCGGTTATACCTGAATGAATCGCTAAGAAAGTTATAGATACTAATGGTACCGCAGTAAGCGTTAGCCTCGTTATTCTTCAGGTATGATGCTTGCCATACAGGGTGCGACCGGTCGAAGGTGAAAATATTGCTTTGCATATAGAAAACAAGCACATCTTCGGCGATGGTAAGGTTAACCTCGAATTCGCTTTTCTCTTTATACTGAATAACAATGCGCTTATCAAAGGCTGCAGTTTTCTGCGACAGGTTGTGGGCGAGGTCTTTAAGCACCTCTTTCATATCGCGGAAAATTTCAACCGTACGCTGCCTTACGTCGAGCTGAACGCAGGTCTTCTCCTTGAGCAGCTTTATTATTAGGCTTTCCGGCGATTTGTTTTCCATTAGGTTACCTATTGAAGAATTTTAATTCTGGTATTCATCTATCCAGTTTAGAACCGCTTTTTTTTAATCAATATGCCTTTGCAAATATAACCCTTTGCTGCGAGGGTTTTCCGCTGTAAACACATTTTCCTTCCTCTTTGGGATTATTTAACGGTATGCAGCGAATGGTTGCTTTGGTTTCTTCCTTTATCTTCTCTTCGGTTTCCCTGGTGCCGTCCCAGTGGGCAAGCACAAATCCTCCTTTCCCATCCAATACCTGCCTGAACTCGGCAAAATCGTTTACACGGGTTGTGCTGCCAGTTTGAAAAGCGAGGGCTTTTTCGTAGAGGCTGGTCTGTATCTGATCCAGAAGAGACTTAACGTGTTCAAGCGCCTGCGATAGTTTTATGTTCTCTTTCTGCCGCGTATCGCGCCTTACCACCTCTATGGTTCCGTTTTCCAGATCCCTTGGTCCCAGGCCCATTCTTACAGGTATGCCTTTAAGCTCATATTCGGCAAATTTCCATCCCGGAGTATGTTTGTCATCATTATCGTATTTTACCCTTATACCGGCGCCTTCCAGTTCCTTCAGTAAAGGCTGTATTGCTTCATTTATCTTCGCCAGTTGTTCAAATTCCCTGTAAATAGGCACTATTACCACCTGTATGGGCGCCAGCAGGGGCGGCAGCACAAGCCCTTCATTGTCGGAGTGCTGCATTACAAGTGCGCCCATAAGCCTTGTAGATACCCCCCATGAGGTGGCCCACACATATTCCGATACGCCTTCTTTGTTCAAAAAAGTTACATCGAAGGCTTTGGCAAAGTTCTGGCCGAGGAAATGTGAGGTGCCGGCTTGCAGGGCTTTGCCGTCTTGCATCAGCGCTTCTATACAGTAGGTTTCCACCGCGCCCGCAAACCGTTCATTTTCGGTTTTGGTACCTTTAATTACCGGCATACCCATCCATTCCTGCGCAAAGTCGGCATAAATATCCAGTATTTTTAGCGTTTCGGCAATTGCTTCCTCTTTATTGGAGTGTGCTGTGTGCCCTTCCTGCCATAAAAACTCCGATGTGCGGAGAAAGAGCCTTGTGCGCATTTCCCAGCGCACCACATTGGCCCATTGATTTATCAGCAGCGGCAGGTCGCGGTACGATTGGATCCATCCTTTATAGGTATTCCAGATTATGGTTTCGGAGGTAGGGCGTACTATCAGTTCCTCCTCGAGGCGGGCGTCTTCATCCACCACAAGTCCCTTGTCGCTGTTTTTCAGCCTGTAATGCGTTACAATGGCGCATTCTTTTGCAAAGCCCTCCACGTGCGCCGCTTCCCGCGAAAAAAAAGACTTTGGGATAAATAACGGGAAATAGGCGTTTGAATGCCCTGTCGCCTTGAACTTACCGTCGAGTATGCTCTGTATTTTTTCCCATATCGCAAAACCATACGGCTTAATAACCATACATCCGCGCACCGCCGAATAATCGGCAAGGCCTGCTTTAATAACAATATCGTTGTACCACTGCGAATAATCCTTTTCCCTGGGTGTTATTACCTTGCTCATCGGTTCTTCTGGTTTTGTATTTACAATTTCGGGCGAAAATACGAAAATGTAGGGATGACAAGCCGTGTTGCCTATATCTGTTAAATAATTGGAAACTGTTTAAATTTTGTTTTGCGAAGTAATTATAGTGTGT
>JABEUT010000263.1 GCA_013044305.1 Bacteroidia bacterium | reverse complement strand
CCGGCTTGCTGTTCTTTGCCACGTTTTTTATCCCCTATGTTAAAATAATTACAGCCTTATTTCTTCAAAAAGTACTTGGCTTGATGAATTATCTGGTTGTAAGGATGCATCATCTGCCCCTTTTCTCAACCAAAAACATTTCATTATCCATACCCGAAGTGATATTACTTTACTGCATTATCCTATCGTTGATTTCATTTTCCGTTTATAAAGAGAAGCGTTTGCTCTTTATCGCCTTATTTGGCCTCATAATTTTATTGACAGGCAGGGTGTGGCAGGAATATACTAGGAACAGCCAGCAGATATTTACGGTGTATGATATACCGGGGCATTCGGCAGTTTCCTTTGTGTCTAGCAGGCACGGGCTGCTCCTTCAGCCCGTGGATTCACTGAATTTTTGCATGCATATTAAAAATAACTGGTGCCGGGAAGGTGTTGCCGACACAGGCAGCATGCAGGCTAGTTCCGGGGCAGTTCTGCTCTCCGGACACCTGTACCTTCAGTCCTATTTTGCCCAATTCAATTCAATGCCGCTTGCCTTTGTCCGCAGCGGCGGTGATATGCCAAGAGGAAGCCGTGCTTTGAAAATAAAGTATCTGGTGCTTTCCGGCGGGTTCAGGCTCAATATATCAGCTCTTCAAAATGCTTATATATTTGACGAACTGATATTCGACTCCAGTATTTCAGAGTACAGGCGCAAAAAGTGGGAGGATGAATGTGAACGTCTCCACATCAGGTATTATGATGTTGCTGCTTCGGGCGCCTTTGTAAAGAAATTGGCGGGGTAACAGAATAAGCAGGAACGGATGCAGTGTAACTTAAAAAACTTTTATCTATGAATAAAAAGACATTGGCAGAAAAAATAGTTAAAACCATGTACAGCCATGATGGCTTTAGCGCCTGGCTGGGGGTTGAGATTGTAAAAGCGGAGCCGGGGAATTGTGTATTGCGTATGATAGTAAGGCACGAAATGCTGAACGGCTTTGGTATAGCGCACGGAGGCATAACTTATTCCCTTGCCGACAGCGCCCTTGCCTTTGCCTCAAACTCACATGGAAGAAAGGCAGTTTCGGTCGAAACATCCATTTCGCATACAGAGCCCCTGCGCGAAAACGATGTCATTACTGCCACCGCCGAAGAAATTAACCTTACCAACAAAATAGCCTTGTATCATATTACTATTTCCACCGAGGACGGACGCAAGGTTGCCTTCTTTAAAGGAACTGTGTACATTACATCCCAAAACTGGTTTCCGGAATAATTACTAAACCAGAGTATGTAAACCCGGGTACAACACTATACACGCCTGCTGCCATTTACAATTCTGTCATTGCTTTATTTCTTCTCTTGGCCGAGGCTTATAGCCGAAAGGTAATAAATACCATCGGCAAAAACGCTGTCATTGCGGTTTGAACTGAAAACAACTGAAAACGGCTACAACAGCAAAAGCATGATAAACCTGTAAATGATTACAAGGGAGACGCAGGGCTTCTGAAACAGGCCTAATATCCTATTGGAAGCCCTTTATGAGTTGATCCAGCTGTTCTTTGGAAATAAGTTTATAGTCGGGCGGCAGCTTAAAGGTGTTATCGTCATTAGTAGCAGGATCAACCTTAACTGCTGTAAATTCAAGATACATTCCGTAGCGCTTGATCCGGTATCCCATCAATACCCCGTCTATGCCTTTGAATGGCGTGGACCAGTTTGGGTTTTCGAGCTGAATTTTATCGGTATAATATATCGGGAAAGACAGGCCATCGCCTTCACCAACCTTTACCATGGCTTTTTTGCATAAATATCCTGCTATTTTTTTAGTTTCAGTAGTCGGGGTTATCTGATATTCCGGCTCCTTCTTCAGCTCCTTATTGATAGCGGCGGTATCGGCAATATAGGCGTATTTCTTATTAAACAGCCTTACCATTTGTATTATCTTTTTGCCGGGCTCATCGTTTATAAAATCTGTTTCGAACAAGCCCATGCCGGCTATTACCTGTGCGAACGATATGTTGTTCTTAAACTTAACGGTCATTTTATCGGGAGCTAAATTAGCCATTGAATTGTTGGAGTCGAGCACCTCTATCTTATACTCAATGGAACCTTCCGAGATACGGTTATGAAACAGCACCTGTTTACACCCTGTAAGTATAAACAATAACGTGAAACAACCTGCTCCGTAAACAAGCTTATTAATCAAGAAGGGTAATTTAGATGCACAAAAGTAAATTTATATATGAATCGGGCAAGTTTTTTTTCCTTGTATTTTTAACATGCCTCCTATGGTCTAATCAATGTATCCGAAACCGGTATATGCAGTTAATGCCTTTGGTATTCTTACTCCTTCGGGGGTTTGGTTGTTTTCGAGCAGCGCTGCAACAATACGGGGCAAGGCAAGTGCGCTGCCGTTCAGGGTATGAGCGAGCCTGGGCTTGTCTTTTCCTTGCCTGAAGCGCAGCTTCATCCTGTTCGACTGAAAGGTTTCAAAATTGGAAACCGAGCTCACTTCAAGCCATCTTTTCTGGGCGGCAGAAAACACCTCAAGGTCGAAAGTAAGTGCCGAGGCGAAACTCATGTCTCCCCCGCACAGCTTCAGTATCCTGAAAGGCAGTTCGAGCATACGAAGCAGGCCGGCAACATAATTGCGCATTTCTTGAAGCGTCTGGTATGATTTATCGGGATGCTGTATTTGCACTATCTCAACTTTGTCGAACTGGTGCAGCCTGTTCAGTCCGCGCACATCCTTACCGTACGATCCTGCCTCGCGCCTGAAACAGGGCGTATAGCCGCAGTTTTTAACAGGCAGTGCCTCTTCGTCCAGTATGGTGTCCCTGTACATGTTGGTGATAGGCACCTCGGCTGTAGGTATCAGGTACAGCTTATCCTGCCCCGAAAAATACATTTGACCTTCCTTATCCGGCAGCTGGCCCGTGCCAAAGCCGCTGGCTTCGTTTATAAGTATGGGTGGCTCAATTTCGGTATAGCCCGCCTCGGTTGCCTTATCCAGAAAAAAATTAATAAGCGCCCTTTGCAACCTGGCTCCCTTACCGGTATAAACGGGAAATCCGGCCCCGCTCACCTTTACGCCTGTTTCAAAATCTATTATCTTGTATTTTTTTGCCAGATCCCAGTGCGGCAGGCAGCCTTCCGGCAGTTGAGGCACAGTACCTTCCTCATGAACCACCAAATTGTCCTGCGGTGTCCTTCCCGGCGGAACGCTTTTGTCGGGAAGGTTTGGAAGCAAGGTAAGCTGATCGAACAATGCCTGTTCAGCTTTTCCGGCTGCGGCTTCCAGCTTAAGTAATTCCTCCTTCCATGAGGCAGTTTCAGCTTTCATCTTGTCCGCTTCCTGCTTTTTGCCTGCTTTATACAGGTCGCCTGTTTCCTTCGATGCGGCGTTTATCCTTGCCTGCATTTCCTCCAAGGCCATTTGCGAAATGCGCTTTTCCTCGTCGAGTTTCAGCACGGCGGCTATAAGTTCTCCGGCATCTGGGGTTTTTAGTGTAAGGCGGCTTATAGCTTCACTGCTGTTCTGCCTTAAATACTGTATCTCCAACATTTTTTGTATTCGAAATTAGGTTGGGTTAAATAAAAATTCCTGCCTGAAGCAACAAGCAGGAATACATTTTCCGTAACATGAAAAGAGCTTGCCGCTATTTTGCTGCAACAGGTTCTACCGAAACGTAACGCCTGTCTTCTCTGCGTGTGTTGAATACCACGGTTCCGTCAACCAGTGCAAATATAGTATGGTCTTTGCCAATGCCTACATTTTTGCCGGGATGGTAAGCTGTTCCGCGCTGGCGTATGATGATGTTGCCCGATTTGGCAAACTGCCCGCCGAAAATCTTTACTCCGAGCCTCTGGCCGTGCGATTCCCTGCCGTTCTTAGAACTGCCGACTCCTTTTTTATGTGCCATGCTGTTTTAAATTAAATATTAGTTCTATAAATCATTATATGTTATTCTTCGTTCTTGTCTGTCTTTTTTGTCCTGGTTTTCTTCTTTTCAGCGCCTGCTGCCTTTGCTTTTGGCGTTTTGGTTTCGGCATTTTCTGCTGCTGCCTTTTTGGAAGCTGATTTTTTTCCTGCCGGTTTTTCGGCAGCAAGAGCATCCTCTGCTTCGGGGGCGGCTTTTTTCTTTTTAGCTGTCATTTCGGGTTTTGAGGCAGTAAAGGTTTCGCCCTTAGCAAGTATGCCCTGAATGAACAATTCGGTAAGTGACTGGCGGTGGCCGTTGAAACGGCGGTATCCCTTTCTGCGCTTGTGCTTGAAAATATGCACCTTATCGTCTTTAACGTGCGAGACCACAAGGGCTGCAACCCTTGCTCCGTCTATAAACGGTATTCCTACGGTTACGCTGCCGTCTTTCTCGGTAAGCATCACCTTTTCGAATTCGAGGTTAGCGCCTTCAGCCGCCTCGAGCCTGTTCACATAAAGTCTCTGATCTTTCTCTACCTTATGCTGCTGTCCTCCTATTTCTACTATTGCATACATGGGCTTGCTTTCTGTTGGTTTGGTTATATTCTTTTTTAAGGGGTGCAAATATAGTGAATAATTAATAATTATGGTTCAATAAGAGGAATTTTACTCCTGAAAACACGTACAATACTGATTTTTAGGTTGTTATTGTTTTGTAAAATTAGGCTTAATATATAATAGGCCGGGTGCCTATCTGTTTTTCAGCTACGGGGGCAGAACAATATTGGGCGGTTTATAAAAAATACCCGGGAACTAGTTATGAACGCAACCACTACCGATATTCTCGGCCCTTTTCGCGAATGCTGTAACGAATATCCCAATGCATATTCAATTTGGTTAAAAATTTCCCGGAACATATTTGGTACCATATCCGGAGTGGGGTATTTTTGCACCGCAGAGCACCAAAATATTACAAAGTTCCGCCTCCTTAAAATAATAAAACCTATCTTGTCCTTTTCAACAATCATCTTTAAATCTTAAATATTTCATGTTTAAAGCCGGCTGGGTAAGTGTGGTAGGCAATGCCAACGTGGGCAAGTCAACGCTCGTGAATGCGCTTGTAGGAGAAAAACTTTCAATAGTAACACACAAGCCCCAAACCACCAGGCGCCGTATCACGGCCATAAGCAACGGCAGCGGCTATCAGATCGTTTTTGCCGACACCCCGGGCGTTATAAAGCCAAGATATAAAATGCAGGAGGCCATGATGAAATCGGTAGGTGAAGCCTTTCAGGATGCCGATGTGCTTATGCTGGTAACCGATACCATAGAAACAGATTTGCAGCCGGGATTGTTAGACAGACTGAAAAAAACCAATAAACCGGTTATACTTGCCTTCAATAAAATAGATTTGGAAAAGCAGGAAACGGTAAACAAAAAGGTTGAAGTCCTGAAAAATCTTGTAAAGCCGAAAGAGATTGTTCCGGTTTCTGCCCTGCACAGTTATGGTATAGAAGAACTAAAAAAAATACTTCTCGATTACCTGCCAGAAGGCGATCCCTTTTTCGACAAAGAGCAGCTCTCCGATATGCCGGAGCGTTTTTTTGCGGCCGAGATCATTCGCGAACAAATAATGCTGCACTACCAGCAGGAAATACCTTACTCGGCGGAAGTAGTGGTGGAGCAATTCAAAGAGGAAACGACAACTTCCGATAAAGACCTGATACGCATACGCGCCACTATTTATGTTAACAGGCAGAGCCAGAAAGCAATAATTATAGGCAAAGGCGGCAGCGCCCTGAAAAAAACAGCAACCGGTGCGCGCATCAATCTGGAGAAGTGGCTCGACTGTAAAGTCTTTCTGGAAGTATTCGTAAAAGTAAAAGCCGACTGGCGCGAAGATGAACGGCAATTGAAAAATTTCGGGTATCTTTAAGCCATTAAATATAATGCCTCCCAACATTTCATAATCTCGAAAATAGTGTCCCGTATAGTAGCAATAGTAGGCAGACCGAATGTCGGCAAGTCAACACTTTTCAACCGCCTAACCGGTACGCGGGAAGCGATTGAGGAGCATACCCCCGGCGTTACGCGCGACCGCCACTATGGCAGGGTAGAATGGAACGGCGAGCATTTTACAACCATTGATACCGGCGGTTATATTCAAGGCAGCGAAGACATTTTTGAATCGGAAATACGCAAACAGGTGAACTATGCGATTACCGAAGCCGACCTGATTCTTTTCGTGGTTGATGTAACAGAAGGTCTCACGCCCTTCGACGAATCTGTCGCCGATATGCTTCGTAAGGTTAAGAACAAGGAACGGAAAGTAATGCTGGTAGCCAACAAAGCCGATAATTTCGGCATGGAACACCATGCGGGCGAGTTTTTTGCGCTGGGTTTGGGCGACATTTACCCGGTTTCTTCCATAAGCGGCGCCGGCACAGGCGACCTGCTGGACGATATAGTTAAAAACCTGGCAGACAAGGAAGACGATGCGCCACTGAACAACCTGCCGCAGTTTGCCGTGGTAGGCAGACCTAATGCCGGCAAATCCTCGTTTATAAATGCATTGTTTGAATCCGACAGGCATATCGTAACGGATGTTGCCGGCACCACCCGCGATGCCATAGACACCCGCTTTACCCGCTTCAGTTACGACCTGATGCTCATTGATACTGCGGGCTTGCGCAAAAAAAGCAAGGTGGACGAAGATGTGGAATTTTATTCCGTGTTGCGAACAGTAAAAGCTATTGAACGCTGCGATGTGTGCCTGCTGGTTATTGATGCCGTTCAGGGTTTCGAGTCACAGGATATGAATATTTTCGACCTTGCAATAACCAACCACAAGGGAGTGGTTTG
>JABEUT010000262.1 GCA_013044305.1 Bacteroidia bacterium | reverse complement strand
TTGTGTTTATGGAAATCGGAGAATGCCCCCGGTGCCAGATAGCAAAGAATGGCAATGCCACCTGTTAATATAAAGGCTGTGAAGTATATTTTTTTGCCGGCAACAGGCTTTTTAAAGAACCGCAGTTTTATTTTTTCATTAAAAAAGTCCTGCTGCTTAATAAAGTGATCGACTGCCAGAGCTGCCAGCAAAGGCAGAGTGAGTTCGGCAAGTACCAGTATCATGGAAACCGAACGAAAATTATTGAATCCGGGCACATGGTTGAAAAAGAAATCGAACACAGAGGTTCCTAATACCGGTGCCGGGTTCTTTCCCCATGACAAGGCGGCAGATAAAAAAGTGATGAACAACAGAAACCACTTAAACGATCCTTTAATAACAAAGAAGCCAATTAATGCAAGAAAACAAACAATGGCACCCGCATAAACCGGTCCTGATGTAAAAGGCTGGTCGCCGTAATACTTATCGCTTTGTGCCACGGCCTGTTGAAATTGCGGGTCAACCCCCTGCAGGGCTTTGGAATTTCCTATCGGCTCCGAGGCTCCTCCTTTGAAATCGGGCATCAGCAGGGTCATCGTTTCATCAACACCATAGCTCCATTGCGTTGCATAACTTTTATCAAGACCGGTTGTTTTCTTTTCGTGAATGAGGGTAAGTTCCGATTTACCTCTGGTTGAATACTTACCATACTGGTAAGTAAGCCAAAGGTTTGTAATATTGGTAGATACAGCCAGTATTGCTGCAAAGGCAAGAACAGCAGATGATTTGAAAAATGAGGATATTTGCTTCTTTACCACAGCCTCGATGAACCGCGTAAGGGCGTAAACCAAAAGAAAAATTGCAAGATAATAGGTAATTTGCAGGTGCCCGGCGTACAATTCAAGGGCAAGGGCAAGGGCGGTTAGAATTCCGCCGGAAAGCAGCCTGCCATTGTAGGTTAGTATAACCCCTGCAATAACCGGTGCCATAAAGGCAATGGCATTTGCTTCCGAATTGTGCCCCGCTGCAAGAATTATGAAGAAAAATGAGGAAAATGCATAAGCAAAAGAACCGAGTATGGCTACCCTGGTATCAACCTTCAGCACCTTTAGGAGCAAATAAAAACCAAGGGAGTACATAAAAACAATTCCGGCAGGAAAAGGTATTGTATATATCAGAAAATGGAATAGATACTGTACAAGATTGGCCGGGTATTCCGTAGAAACCTGATAAGCTGGCATTCCGCAGAAAATAGAATTTGTCCAGAGCGGTTCTTTGTGAAAGCGGTTGCGGAAGTCCCAAATTTCCTTTGAAGCGCCGAGAAAATTATCAATGTCGGGCTGGTGGAAAGCTAATCCTTTAAGGGCTGGCAAAAAATAAACGAGGGGCACCAAAATAAAAATAATAATTGCCGCTATATGGGGCGTCCATGACTTAAAATTTATCTGCATGACTTGGTTTATTTTAAATTAAGCAAACAAACTTACATATTTAATAGGAACCGCTGAAATACGGGACACCCATTGTAACAAACCGCTTATTTATTTTTCAATGGAAAATGATACCGATGCTTGCTTTCAGCGGTGTGAAAGGCTGCATGCACTGTTTGTTGTACTACGGGAGCGGATTTTTTCTACTTTTGTCAATATTTGAAATCCATACGATAAGAATTTTTCATTAATCACCGATTCTGATGCCAAACCATATTTTTGATTTCATTCGCTCATCCTGGAAACAACTTCTTATTATTTGTCTTATAGCGGCCATAACTTCAACTGTGGTTGCATTTATACTCCCCCCTCAATATAAGGCGACAACTATACTGTTTTCCTCACAGGATAACAACATCTCCAAATCTTTATTAAATGATGAACCTTACTCGAAAGACTACCTCGCTTTCGGTGAGGAGAAGAATTCGGAACAGATGCTGCAGATACTTAAATCGGATGAGGTAATGCAGGCTATTAATAAGAAGTATAACCTTATTGACTTATACGGGCTAAGCAAAAGGCCCGATAAATATGCGGTACTTAAAGATTATTATTCAAATAATTTTAACTCGGAAATAACAGAATACCAGTCTATTAAAGTGCAGGTGTACGACCACAACCCGGATAGGGCGGCGTTGATGGCCAATAGCATGGTTTCTGCAGCCGACTCACTGTTCAGGGCTATCGTACACCAGCGTACCGAGGCTGCATACAGAATCGTAAAACAGCAATATGACTCCATGCTGCAAGTGGAAAACAGCCTTGAGGATAGTATGAACTATTTCAGAAAAGCAGGAATATTGAATTTCGATTTACAGGTAAGGGAATATACCAGAGGCTATTCGGAGGCTGAAGTGAAGGGAAGCCCGGCCAGTATTGAAGCCCTTGAAAGCAAACTAAAACCTTTCGAGCAGTATGGAAAGCAGTACTTTATAATTGAAAACAACCTAATTGATGCCTATAAATGGATGCAGCAGCTGAAGGTAAATTATCTGCAGGCAAAAGCAAATGCCGAGAAATATATTCCGCCGTTTTTTGTCGCCGAAAAAGCGGTGCCGCCGGACAAGAGAACCTATCCGATACGCTGGCTCATTGTTGCAGGCTCAACAATGGCAGCATTCTTTTTTGGTTTAGCAGCGCTGCTATTTATTAACAAAATAACACCTCCCCGTTGACTGATGACCGGCAACATTTTAAAAAATAATATAGCCGGCTGGATCTGGCATCACTGGACATCCTTGCTTGTGGTGCAGGTGGTTGCTTTCGCAGCCTCCGTTGTGTTTACGAACCCCTATTTTATTAATTACCAGTACAAATCATACGCCATTGTTTATCCTTACAACATTACTTCTTTCTCGAGGGAAAGTGCAACCGAGCAAATGCTGCAATTCCTTACTTCTGTAGATATAAAGGATGACATCATTAGAAAATTTAACCTAATCCGGCATTATGGAATTGACACAACCAAAAAGAATTATTACTCCAAGCTGCTTAGTGAATATAATGATAACGTGAGCATTACCAGCACTGAATTTGAGGCTGCCCAGATCACAGTATTTGACCGTAGCAGCGATACGGCTTGCTTAATGGTTCAGTCCATTATCAACGCGCTGAATAAAAAATTACTTGCCACTCAAAAAGCGAAATCGGTGGAAACAATGACTATGTACAAAAAATCGCTCGATATTAAAAAAAGGGAGATTGATTCCATGGCTGCTGTTTCGAAACAACTAAGTGTGCAATACGGGCTTGTTGACTACACCAGTGAATCGCGGGAGGTGATGCGCGCCTATTACCAGATGCTTGCCTCTTCAAAAGGCGGAAAGCCGCTGGATGAAGCCGCAACACAAATTAAAAACCTTGAGGAAAAAGGAGAGGAATTCAATGCGGTTAATTTGCATTTAAAGGACGCATGGAAAGAATATGACGAGTTACTTGTTAAATACGACGACGCGGTAAGGGATGTAAACAAGCAAATTACTTACACCAATATAGTGGCAGCCCCCTACCCTGCCGACAGCAGAACTTATCCGGTTCGGTGGCTGATGATTTTAGGCGCCTGTGTATCTGCTTTAATATTTTCCATTTTTCTAATCAAAGTATTCGAAAGGCAAAAGGAATAAGCGCCTCCGTTGCTTGTTTTACGAGGAAATTACGCACCATAATTGCGAAGTACGGATTAAGATAATAAGTTAATAAATAGCGTGGCAGCAAAGAAAAATATCATTCTGTTCTACCTGTTCAGTTTCGCCTTTGTAGCAGCCGATGTTTGGCTTATGCTTGTGAAAGGCAATTTCCTGTTCGGATTATTGCCCCTGGTACTACTTGCTGTTTACGCCGCGCTTTTTACCCTGGATAAGCTTATCCTTGCCGTTGTTTTTCTTACACCGCTTTCCATAAGAATAGCCTCTGTACCCGGCGTATCCCTGGGGAGTGTGGGCATTGGGGCATCACTCCCCACCAGCCCCATTTTGCTTGGCATCCTTTTTTTATTCCTGTTGCTCCTTATACAGAACGGGTACGACAAAAAAACACTAAACCATCCGATAACCATAATCATACTGTTCAGTTTATTCTGGATTTTAATTACCTCCGTAACAAGCACCATGCCTATTGTATCATTCAAATTTCTGATTGACCGCTGCTGGGGCGTCGCCACCTTTTATTTTTTGGGGATATATCTGTTCCGCGACAGGAAAAACATACGCCGTTTTATCTGGCTCTACACGGCATCGTTCACAATAGTAATATTTTACACCATGTTCAGGCAGGTACAGGGTCATTTTACTGAAAAGGTTTCGCACTTTGCCATGAACCCATTTTACAACGACCATACAGCATACGGAGCCATGCTTGCCATGTTTATGCCTGTGCTGCTTGTTTTTTCATTCAACAAGGCGACAAGACCCGCATTCAAAATAACGGCGGCGATTCTGTTCTTTATATTCCTTGCAGCCTTGGGTATGTCCTACAGCCGTGCCTCGTGGGTGAGTGTGGTAGTGGCATTGTTTATCTTTCTTTTATTGAAATTCAGGGTTAAGCTTACCTATATTTTTGCTGCAATTTGCTTGGCTATAGCCCTGTTCTTTGTATTCGAGACACAGATTATAATGAAACTGCAAAAGAACGAAAACCAGGTATCGCAGAAGCTGGGAACTGAAATAGAATCGATATCCAACATTTCGACCGATGCGTCGAACCTGGAACGCCTGAACAGATGGAGCTGTGCATACCGTATGTTCCTGGATAAACCCCTTATCGGATTCGGACCTGGAACCTATTCATTTCAGTACGCCCCGTACCAGCTGTCGTACGAAAGAACAATAATAAGCACAAACCTTGGCAACGGTGGAAATGCGCATAGTGAATACCTGGGCCCATTGGCTGAACAAGGCATTATGGGTATGTTATCGTTTGTCGGTTTGGCAGTAATGCTATTCATACTGTCCTTCCGGTTGAATGAACGGCTAAAAGACAATGAACTGAAACTGCTTTCAACAGGCATCTTCTTAGGGCTTGTAACATATTTTGTACACGGAGCAATGAACAACTTTTTAGATACCGACAAGGCCGCCGTACCTTTCTGGGGGTTCATTGGCATCCTTGTTGCTATCGATCTTCAGAGCCGGGTTCAGGTAAGTCCGCAAACCGGCGACACATCAGAAGCCAGACATTAAAATAACATTACTTGACAGAAAAATGGCAAATATCATAACCGCAAATCATATAGTAAAAAGGTATTCGAAGCATACCGCCCTGAACGATGTGAATATAAATGTACCTGAAGGAAGCATTTACGGTTTACTTGGGCCGAATGGCGCCGGAAAAACCTCGCTAATCCGCATCATTAACCAGATTACGGCGCCCGACGAAGGCGAGGTGCTGTTCTTTAACGAAAAAATGACACTGGGGCACACATCAAAAATTGGATACCTGCCCGAAGAACGTGGCTTGTACAAGAAAATGAAAGTGGGCGAACAGGCCCTGTATCTGGCGCAACTGAAGGGACTGAATAAAGCCGATGCTCTGAATAAGCTACGCGACTGGTTCAAAAAGTTTGAAATAATCAATTGGTGGGATAAAAAGGTAGAGGAGCTTTCAAAGGGAATGGCCCAAAAGGTACAGTTTATTGTAACCGTCCTCCATGAACCGTCTCTGCTCATTCTCGACGAACCGTTCAGCGGCTTCGACCCGATTAACGTGGAACTGATACGGAATGAGCTGTTAAGGTTAAAAAATACAGGAAGCACCATTATACTTTCCACACACAATATGGCATCGGTAGAGGAGCTGTGCGACCATATCACCCTCATCAACCACTCAAAAGCCGTTCTGGAAGGCTCGGTGCACGACATCAGGCAAAATTACAAAGAGCATCTTTGGGAACTGCAATTTACGGGTAAGGAAGATTCCTTCACCTCTGCAATAGAGAACAAATTTTTTCCGCAGCAGATTGAAACAAAAAAAGGGGTACACCTCATACGTATTAAAATACCTTCTGAATTTTCGCCAAACGATCTGCTGAAAACCGTTCTGCCCGTTTGCGAAGTACACGGTTTTACGGAAATACTGCCTTCCATGAGCGAGATATTTATTAAAGCTGTGAAAGGTTAAACATGGAACAACATTAGAAATTTGCTGCAAACAAAAAAAACAACCGTTATGTCGAAAATAGGTTTAATCATTCAAAGGGAATACACCACCAGAGTAAGAAAGAAATCCTTTCTAATTATGACTGTGCTCGGTCCGCTGCTGTTTGCGGGAGTAATTTTTGCCCCAATGATAATTGCGAACAGTGTTTCCAAAGCCCGCCGCGTTGTGGTAGTTGATGAAACCAAGTCTTTTTCGGGGATTATTCCGCAAACCGAATCCACCGTTTACGATTACAGCTATTCCCCCTACTCCCTCAGCGAGGTGCGGAAGCTATTCGCCGATTCGACCGGTGTATCGGTGCTCTACATACCATCCAATGTGGTGGAGGCCAATAAAGCCATACTTTATTCCAAGACCGACCCCGATGTTACAGTAGTATCGGATATTGAATACAGCCTTGACAATATAATAGAGCGATCCAAAATGAAAGCCAACAAGCTCGATTCGAATCTTATTGACCTTGTTAAAACAAACATAGATGTGGTAAACAATGTGAACAACAAGGTTACCAGCAGCGTTTATAACCTGGTATTGGGGTATGCAAGTTCATTTCTAATTTATATGTTCATTTTTATGTATTCCGTTCAGGTGATGCGCGGAGTAATGGAGGAAAAAATAAACCGCATTGTAGAGATTATCATATCATCGGTAAAACCATTCCAGCTAATGATGGGTAAGGTAATCGGGGTATGCCTGGTGGGCTTAACACAGTTTATGATATGGGTAGTAATGTCCGGCATACTTATCTCTGTTGGAACAGGCTTAATTGAACAACAGCAGATAAAACCCGGCAATGCCCGTACCGGACAAATAATCAGGCAAGGTACCGATGCGCAGGCTAAAACAGATTTTGCCGGAATGAAAGTTTCAAAAAAGGAAGCCATCAGCAAAGGGGCAAGCATTATAGAGAATCTTGAAAACACTAACTGGCTGCTGGTAATAGGGTGCTTTATCTTTTATTTTCTCGGAGGTTATTTATTATACAGCTCCCTGTTTGCAGCCATAGGCTCCGCTGTGGATCAGGAAACGGAGACACAGCAATTCATGTTGCCGGTTACAGCCCCACTGATATTGTCCATAATAATCATGCAAAATATCATCCGCGATCCGCAGAGCACGCTTGCCGTTTGGTTTTCCATTATACCGCTCACCTCCCCCATTGCCATGATGGCCAGGATACCCTTCGGTGTTTCGGTGTGGCAGTTGCTGCTTTCAATGGTGTTACTTATATCGGCCATTTTAGGAGCAGTATGGCTCGCAGGGCGTATATACAGGGTTGGCTTGCTGATGTATGGTAAGAAGGTGAGCTATAAGGAACTTGGCAAGTGGCTGTTTTATAAATAAGAGCCGTTGTACACCACCCCTGCCATGCATTAGCTGCCATTACCTATATTTGCACCTTTTAGATAAGTGCATTCATGAAACTGCGCATAGGTATTATTTTCGGAGGGTTTTCAAGGGAACGCGAAGTATCCTTTGCCGGAGGACGAACTGTTTACGACAACCTGAACAAGTCTTTGTTTGAACCTGTTCCCGTTTTTGCCGACAGTTTCGGCAACCTGGTTCTTTTAGACTGGAATTTAATTTATAAAGGCAGTATCCGCGATTTCTATCCCCCTGTCAATTTTCTGCCTCCCAGTCCGAATCATTTTCAGGTTTATGCCGAGTCTGCTACGGCCGGTGATGGCAAGATTGTGGCAAAAATGCTTGCCGCCATCGGAACCCCCATAACAGTTTCGGAACTTAAAAGTAAAATCGACTTCGCATTTCTCTGCCTGCATGGCATGGGCGGCGAAGACGGGTCTATTCAGGGCATGCTCGAATACCACAAAATACCATATTCGGGGTCAGGTATACTTTCCTCGGCTTTAGGCATGGATAAGGCAGTTCAGCGTCAGTGGATGAAAACATCAGGCTTCAATACTCCTGCCAATCTCACCATAAAGCGGGAAGAAGGCCTTAAGCCGGAATCCTGCCTGAAACTTTTCAACAAGGTGAGAAGTACTATTGGCATCCCTTGCGTAATTAAACCTGCCAATCAAGGCTCCTCGGTAGGAGCGTCTATCCTTTTCTCGGGCGACTACGGCAGTTTTGAAAAAGCTGTTTATAAAAGCTTGTTCGTTAAAAAAATAAGTCCGGATGAATGGATGGCACTCGACCAAAAAGGTAAGGTCTCCTATATCTCAAACCTTGGCGATATCAGGCAGGGAATTGGGTTTCCATTGCTTATGAGAACCGGTTCAGGTTCTGTAAATATTTACCATCCCGAAGACCTGCTTAAAAAAATAAATACACATTTTTCAAAATCCAATGGTGAAATAATTTTAGAGGCATTTGAAGGCGAACGGGAAGTAATTGCTGAAAGCTTCCTGTCCGGCAAAGAATTTTCGTGCATCGTTATAGAGGATGAGCACGGAGACCCTGTGGCATTGCCTCCTACAGAAATACGGAAGGGACAGGAACTGTACGATTATCGTTCAAAATATATGCCCGGACTTTCGCGCAAAATAACGCCGATAGAACTTCCGGAAGAACAGATTGAGGCCATTGCCCGGGAATGCTGCAAGCTTTTTACCGACATGCACTTCAACGTTTACGCACGAATCGACGGCTTTATTACAGCGAACGGAACCGTTTACCTGAATGATCCCAATACCACTTCAGGTATGCTGCCCTCATCTTTCTTTTTTCATCAGGCAGCCGAAATCGGGCTCAACCCATCGCGCTTTCTTACGTATATCATACGTAATTCCATAAAACAGAGGATACTTTCCTATATGTATCATCCGTCATGTGTTTCATTATTGAAATCACTCGATTTGTTAATCGAAAAGGAACAGCACAAATCATCAGGAAAAAAGAAAATAGCAGTATTGCTTGGCGGTTATTCTTCTGAAAGACACATTTCGGTTGAGAGCGGCAGGAACATTTATGAAAAACTAGCTTCCTCATCCGATTATGAACCCATACCGATATTTCTGACAGGCGATGAACATGAACACCGGCTGTACCAGATACCTATAAATATAATGCTGAAGGACAATGCCGACGATATAAAGGAAAAAATTGAAAACTATAAGATACACCCATATATAAACAAGGTACAGAAACAGGCTGCTGAAATAATCCGCAAGTACTCGGCTGTTGGCAACCTTATACAGCCCCATTTGATCAGCTATCCGGAACTTGCCCGTATGGCCGATGGTGTTTTTATTGCCCTTCACGGCAGGCCGGGAGAGGATGGAACCGTACAAAGGGAATTGGAAAAAGCCGGCTTGCCTTATAACGGTTCATCGCCGGAAACCTCTGCTGTTACCATAAACAAATACGAAACCAACAGGTTACTCGAGAAAAATAACATACTTGTACCTAAAGATGTTAATGTAACGGAGCAGGACGCCCATGACGGAATTGCAAAACTATTTGCAAAACTCTCCAAATCACTTGGCTCTCCGTTCATAGCCAAGCCCATTGACGATGGCTGCAGTTCTGCTGTAAGGAAGATACATAACGCGGATGAACTTGCCGCATACATCAAACTTATCTTTAGAAAAAAAACAGAAATTGATGCTGATGCCTCCGCACTTTTGAAAGTAAAGCCGAATGAGGAATTTCCGCGAAAAAAAGCATTTATGGCAGAAGAGCTTATAAAGCCTATGAATGCCGACCGCTTCCTTGAAATTACAGGCGGGCTTCTAACCCATTCAGGAAAAGGAAAAGAGCGTATCGGTTACGAAATATTTGAAGCATCGGAAACCCTGACCGAAGGAGACGTACTGACCGTGGAAGAAAAATTCCTTGCCGGTGAAGGGCAGAACATAACCCCCGCGCGCTACTCAAACAATGAAAAACGGCGCCGCCAAATATCGGACAAGGTGAAGTCGGAACTGAAGAAGGTTGCCCGTTTGCTTAATATTGAAGGTTATTCGCGTATTGATGCATTTGTACGAATCTATAAAAACAACAGGGTAGAAGTGATAATTATTGAAGTAAATTCACTGCCGGGCATGACACCCGCAACATGTATCTTCCACCAAACGGCAATTAACGGATACACGCCTTACGCTTTTATCGACCTAATTCTAAAATACGGATTTGCCCGTGCCAAACGCCTGAATGACGAGAAGAAGAAAAAGAGAATTAAGGTAAAGCCGATAACATAATATTCAGCAAGAGATGCATTAGGTGCAACAGCTTGTATGGGTAAGTAATTTAATAAATAAACTGTAAACAAAAAAATAATTTCCGTGTCTGATTTTATCTCGTTCATAAAAAGCAAGGTGTTTTTTTTAAACCTCGGTATTGCCATCCTCGCAACCTGCCTGTTCTTTTGGGGAACTTCAGTACTCTTATCTTCCTATACCCGGCACGGGGATTTTATAACTTTGCCGAACCTATCCAACATCAACGTAAATAAGGCGGAAAATATTTTAAAGATAATGAACCTGAATTGCAAAATTATTGACTCGTCATATGATGAAAAACTGCCCCCGCTTACCGTATTGAATCAAAATCCTTACCCGGGAGCACACGTAAAAAGCGGCAGGAATATATACTTATATATTACGGCGGCAATTCCGCCGAAGGTAATGGTACCGGATATGGCCGATAAAGCCTCTTTAAGACAGGCAAAAAGAATGCTCGAAAGCGTTGGGCTTAAAATGGGCAGGATAATTACCCAAGCCGACCAATGTTCAGGCTGCGTTTTGAAGCAGTTATACCACGACAAACCTGTATCGCCTGGCGTTATGCTGCCGGAAGGCTCGGCTATCGATTTGGTAGTTGGTAAAGGTCAGGATGACATTCCGGGCGACGGCCTCCGATAGATGAAACTGCGCCATTTATTTCAACCGCACAGCGGCATTATTTTGCAAAACGAGGGGCAGGCACCAAATCCTTAGAGCCCTTATGATAAACATAAAACCCTTCACCCGACTTTACCCCGAGGTTTCCTGCCGTAACCATGTTCACCAATAAAGGACAGGGGGCGTATTTTGGATTACCAAATCCATCCTGCATTACTCTTAATATGGCGAGGCATACATCAAGCCCGATAAAATCAGCCAGCTGAAGCGGTCCCATAGGGTGTGAAGTTCCAAGTTTCATTACAGTATCAATCTCATGTACTCCCGATACTCCTTCGTGAAGTGCGCAAATGGCTTCGTTAATCATAGGCATAAGTATCCTGTTCGCTACAAAACCAGGATAGTCGAGTACCTCTACAGGCACTTTGTCAAGGTTTTTGGATAGTTCCATAATAAGACCTGTTACCTCGTTAGTTGTATGGTAGCCGCGTATCACCTCCACCAGTTTCATTACCGGCACAGGGTTCATAAAGTGCATGCCGATGACCTTGCCCGGTCTATTGGTTTGAGCGGCAATCTTTGTGATAGAAATAGAAGAAGTATTGGAAGCGAGAATGGTTTCGGGAGCGCAGAATCTGTCAAGGTCTTTAAAAAGCTGAAATTTAATGGCAGGATTTTCGGTGGCGGCTTCCACAATAAGTTCGCAACCCTTAACACCCTGTTCGAGGTTGGTTAAGCCGGTAATGTTTTTCAGGGTGCTTGCCTTTCTTTCCGATGTTATTGCTCCTTTTGCCACCTGGCGGTCGAGATTCTTGTCAATGGTTGCCATACCTCTGTTGAGGAAAGACTGTTCAATATCAATGAGAGTTACGAGGTAGCCGTTCTGCGCAAAAACGTGGGCAATACCGTTGCCCATAGTACCGGAGCCTATTACTGCTATTTTTTTCATACAAATTGATTTTGCCTGCTAAAGTACAGTTTATTTTAAACAACAAACGTATGTTTTGTTACTGTTTAAATGCCGAAACAGCAGCAGTAGCAAGGGCATAAATTACAAGACGCGAATGGTTGGAATTTTAGGGATTTGCCTGTTGCAATGTGAAAACGGCAAAAATGGCTTACCTTCACTTTTCTTCCTGCAACAACAAATGTATATCACCTACCATCTTGCTTACTTCTGCCGAGTCTGTGCCGTGGTAATAGCCCCTTAAGTGGTGTTTGGCATCCACCAATACCATATTGTCGGTATGAACAAAATTACCATGACCGCTGTCTTCGGCTGCAACAAAATATGATTTGCGAGCCAGATCATATATTTGCTTTTTATCGCCGGTAAGAAAGTACCACTGGTAAGGCGCCGCCTGGTGCAGTTGGGCATACTGGAGCAGAACTGCTGCCGAATCGTGTTCAGGGTCTACTGTGTATGAAATAAATTTTACCCTGCTATTCCCGGCAAATCCTTTTATGGCTTGTTCCAGTTCGTAATTCATTTTTTTGCAAATGCCGGGGCAGGTGGCATAAAAGAAGTTAGCCACAAATATTTTATTACGAAACGAATCAAGTGTTATTGTTTGTCCGAACTGATCTATAAGCCTGAAATCCGATACCCGGTGGTAGTCGGTATCATGCGTTTGGGAATTGTATTCTCTTGGTCCATAATAATCGAGTCTTCGTATAGGCTTTTTGGCAGTTGATAGGTAAAATGCTACTCCCAGTGCGCAGACAGCCGCGAGCAGAATTACAATATTTGTGATGGATAACTTCATACTTTTCGTTTACTTGTTTAGCATTTCCGCCGGAAGGTATAATTTGGCAGACCTATATTGGAGTTGCCTATTAAACGATAGTGCAAATATACCGGAATACCAAACAGGCATTTTATAAAATTCAATGTCCTGCACCATGTAGCGGTAAACTTTTAAGTCGCTTTACTCCTTGTTTTTTCTATCCATTCTGGGTTTAATAATAAACTTCCAAACGGCATAAACGGTAAGAATAATGGCAAGCCATACCCAGGAACGATTGTTATTGATCATTGCCGTTTATTTTTTTAAAATGCCCCGATTCATCATATTTTCCTCTAAACCCAATCTTCAGATCGGAGGCTGTTACCGAGATAATGGAATAACATCGTGTTTCCACATTGTCGGGCGAGGTGCAGGTTATGAGCAGAAAATAACTTGTGGCGCCGCTATCGTTTTGCCAATTCGAATCGCAGGCTACGTGGCTAACAACATAACTGCAATATGGCTTTTGCGACGAATCGGCGCCTTCCGATTCCCACTCCTTAACCGAGTCGCCACGGAAACGAAAATAATACGATTCATCGGGACCGGCCCATACGCCCTGCAAGGTAAATCTGATTGAATTCGCCTTACTGTCCGGTGAATTATTGAGAAGTGATTTGTCGGTTCCTCTTGCTTGAATGCGGGCGTCCTGCCCTATGGCATAATAAACAAAGCAATTTAAAGCCAGGATAAGTAGCATTCGCAAAAAAATCAATTTGTTCATCATTCAGCTTTAAATACCGGCCTTAAATGGATTAGTTAATCCTGAACATAATGTAATCAAGAAACAGTAGGCAAATACAAAAGTACTCAATCTACAGGTAAACGGTTTAAAGACGGTTTTGGTATTTTCTCCTAGCCGATTTGGGTTGTATGCAGTAAATTCCTGACTAAATTGTGAAGAAAATCACAAGACCCACACCCCTGCTATCGAAAAATGAGTGTATTTTTGTTGCCTTTCAAACAACAAAAGCGTGAAACCCTCTATACCCAAAGGCACCCGTGACTTTTCACCGCAGGAAATGGTGAAACGCTCTTATATCCTCGATACTATAAGAGGAGTATTCAGGTTATACGGGTATCTGCCTATCGAAACAACAAGCATAGAAAACCTCGATACCCTGCTCGGTAAATATGGCGAGGAGGGCGACAGGCTCATTTTTAAAATTCTCAATTCCGGAGATTTCCTCGCGGATGTAAAGAACAGTGACTTAAATAACATTAGCAGCAAGGAATTAGCGCGGT
>JABEUT010000261.1 GCA_013044305.1 Bacteroidia bacterium | reverse complement strand
CGGTAGCTGAAACCAATGATTTTATAGACATGTATACCATAGAGATGTTGTTAATGATACCACACAATTACAGTTACATCTCAAAACTGTTTCACCGCAGCATTACCAAGAAGATGGCGCTGCATAGCCACGTACCTCTGTTGAGCATTCACGAGTAAAACATTACTCATCAGGAAGGAAAAAATTGATGGAGGTTCTTTGAGTGCTAAGAAAATAACAGAAACGTACCTCTTAATAATGATGTTGTTAATTGCTAATTGAATTTAATTAATTCAAATCAGGTTATTATAATCCTGATGAGTGCCTATCCAGAACCAAATAAAGGTATCCCTGTCCTTTACTGCTAATGCCCTGTAATCAATGGTTATTCGAACAGACCATATGTTGGCTTTTACATTAACACACTTAAATTTCAGAGAGGGATGAAATGGCGAGTTTTTCCAAAGGTGAAATTTATGCCTGGCGGTTTTTTAAGCGCCTGCGGGAAGATTTTTATATGCTTTCCAAAATGATTCAACCGCGAAAGACTTCACTATTCAGAGGTGATATTGCTAAGATAGGATGTAATTTAGAGCTAAACTTTATAGAAACAGCGGCTTGCTTTTACCTTTTCTATGTTCTTTTATTGCCTGTTCTGCTATCTTAAGCATGGGGTTAGGATTGAAATTCAGAGTAGCATCCCACTTTTGTTCTGCAATTTCTTCATTAACGATTTCCAATAATCGCTCAACAAAATATTTTCTTCGGGCTGCAGACATTGCCTCTAAAACTTCAACTATAGTAGCTGTTTCAGTCGAAATATTTTTCGTTTTTCGCATAAGTAATCTTTTGACAAAGTTACACTTTTTTAAGAAGGTTTGTCTTTTTGCGAACCAAATCCGGATGATAAACCCGGAGGTCTTTACCTACATTGACGGGCACCGGAAAGCGAAAACATTTTGGAGGAAGGAAAGTTTAAGATTGAAAGACAGTATGTATCCGGGAGTTATGAGGCATTAATTGCCGTTTCTTACAAATACGATCTTAACATCCAGGCCATCTTCTCGTGTTCTTTCATTACTCCGGTCATAAAATCTGCAGTACCCGGATCGTTGTATTTTTCAGCAACCGGATTTAACTGCTTCTTGATATACTGGATAATTGTTTCATGTGCCGAAAGAAGGGTGGTGATTGCCACTTTTTGCACGCTCAATTCCGTTTTCTCGTCAATTTGAGTCAGTTCCGAAAATTGGGAAAGGGTGCCAATGGCAAAATGCTCTATGGCGCGCACACGCTCGGCAACATCGTCAACAATTTTATCCAGAATCTGGTATTGCTCCTCAAAGAATGCATGCAGTTCCCTGAAACTCTGTCCTTTGATGTTCCAGTGCGCATTGCGGGTTTGGGTATAGAGCACAAACTCGTCGGCAAGCAGTGTGTTCAGTATGTCGGCCACGCTTTGCCGGTTCCTGTTTTGTAATTCTACCGGTGTCATAATGATTCAGGTTAATGGTTTAAGCAAAGTAACGCCCTCGCTCTTAATTTAGGAATGAGCGCCGTCAGAGGCTCCCATGATTATTGTCATGCCTTATTACCCGTCTTATTTTTACTTTTGAGGTATGAATTTTAAAGACTATTACGAGATATTGGGAGTGAAGAAAGACGCCACCCCCGAGGAGATACGGAAGGTTTACCGCTCACTTGCCCTTAAATACCACCCCGACAGGAACCCCAACAACAAACAGGCCGAGGAAAAATTTAAAGAAATAAACGAGGCGAACGAGGTATTGAGCGATGCCGAAAAGCGCAAGAAATACAACGAGGTTTGGGATAGCTGGAAGTACCACAAAACGAACCCGGAAACCGGCAATGAATCGTTCAACTGGCAGCAATGGTCGGGGCAGCCTGCCGGAGGCGGATTTGGTGCGCATAATGCGGGAGGCGGCTTTGGCGGGGAAGGCGAGTTTTCAGATTTCTTCGATTACATCTTCGGCTCGCAGCAGGGAAGGCATGGCAATATACAGGCAAAAGGGCAGGACTTAAGAGGCGAGTTCGACCTTACGCTGGAGGATGCATATTCCGGCTCCGATGTACAGGTGTCGGTAAACGGGCAAATACTTCGCATACATGTAAAACCGGGTGCGGAGAACGGACAGCAGCTCCGCCTGCCCAGAAAGGGTGGCAGAGGAATGAACGGAGGCCCGCACGGCGACCTGTACCTAACCGTAAACATCAGGGAGCACCCCTACTTTAAGGTAAAGGGAGTAGATCTGTATTGCACCATTGAACCGAACATATACACGCTTATACTCGGAGGAAAACAGCTGGTAAGAACCATGAAGGGCGACATAAGCATAAACATACCTAAAGGCACCGCCAACGGTAAGGTGCTGCGCCTGAAAGGGCTTGGCATGCCGCGGTACGGGAAACCCGGAGAATACGGCGACCTGTATGCAAAAATTAAAGTGGTACTGCCAAAAAAATTGTCGGACAAAGAGGAAGCGCTCTTCAAAGAACTGTCAACTTTATGGAAGCGGGAACAATAGGGTTATAACAGGAAATAATTCAAGCTAACAACATAAATCTTAAATAAAAAAACATTATGGAAACCATCATTCAATCGCCGCACTTCATCATTGGGGAAAAACTGAAAGCATTTGCCGAAACCAAAGCAGCCAAGCTGTTGAAATACGATGACAGGATAGTGAAGTGCGAAATGATACTCAAGCTGAATAAGGCGGATGACGACAAGAATAAGATATGTGAAATAAGCATTTACCGCCAGCAATCGCAACTGTTTGCATACGCACAATGCCTCACTTTCGAAGATGCGATAAATGAAACCATCCGCTCCATAGAGAAGCAGCTGAAAAAGAATACGGCCAAAATGCGCAAAACAGCCGAACGGCACACCAAAATAAACATGGAGGCCGATTAGGCAAGCTCCGGCCAAAAGCAGGGATGAGTACAAATAATCATGTGGTTATCATATTGTAATGCCTGTTTTGCGTGCTATGACATGCCCTGTCAGACAATGGCTTGGTTCTGCCGCCACAATTTAGTTTGGCACGGTATTTGATTGGGGTAGTAATGAATTAAACAAACCTAATAATTAATAACCCTTAAAATTGAAATAACATGGCAAAAAAAGTGAATTTCGTTCCGCAGGGCGACCGCATCATGGTGGAGCCTGCATCTGCCGAAGAAAAAACCTCGGGAGGCATCATCATCCCCGACTCGGCAAAAGAAAAACCCCAGAAGGGAGTAGTAGTGGCAGTTGGTCCGGGCAAAAAGAAGGACGAACCCATGACCGTGAAAGTAGGAGACAAGGTGCTGTACGGAAAATATTCGGGCACCGAAATATCCATTGACGGCAAAGAATATCTGATTATGCGCCAGGACGACATTTTCGGCAACTTTGACTGATCGGAGAACAACAATAAAAATATCAAAACCAAACTAAAAAAACAAAAACATGGCAAAGGAAATAATTTTTGACCTGAAAGCCCGCGATGCGATAAAAAAGGGCGTAGATGCGCTCGCTAACGCGGTAAAAGTAACATTAGGTCCCAAGGGACGTAATGTAGTGATTGATAAAAAATTCGGCGCCCCAACAATAACCAAAGACGGTGTAACGGTTGCCAAAGAAATAGATTTACCGGATACAGTACAAAACCTCGGCGCCCAAATGCTGAAAGAGGTGGCATCGAAAACCTCGGACGTGGCAGGCGACGGAACCACCACCGCAACAGTGCTTGCACAGGCAATTATTACAGCCGGGCTGAAGAACGTAACGGCAGGCGCTAACCCGATGGACCTGAAAAGGGGCATTGAAAAAGCTGTTGAGGCAGTTGTTGCCGACCTGAAAAAGCAATCGAAATCGGTTGGCGACGACAACAAAAAGATTGAACAGGTAGCCACCATTTCGGCAAACAACGACCACGCCATAGGCAAACTTATTGCCGAAGCAATGGCAAAGGTTAAAAAGGAAGGCGTAATAACCGTAGAAGAAGCCAAAGGAACTGAAACAACCGTCGACGTTGTGGAAGGAATGCAATTCGACCGCGGATACATTTCGCCATACTTTGTTACCAACGCCGACAAGATGGAGGCTGTTCTGGAGCATCCCTATGTTCTTCTTTACGAGAAGAAGCTCTCCAATATGAAAGAACTCCTTCCTGTCCTCGAAAAGTCTGTAGCAACCGGACATCCGCTGCTCATTATTGCAGAGGATATTGACGGTGAAGCTCTTGCCACACTTGTGGTAAATAAAATAAGAGGTTCCCTTAAAATAGCAGCCGTAAAAGCTCCGGGCTTCGGCGACCGCAGAAAGGCCATGATGGAAGACATAGGCATACTTACAGGCGCCATCTTCATCTCGGAGGAAAGCGGCTACAAACTCGAAAACGCCGACCTGTCTTACCTCGGACGCGCTGAAAAAATCACGATAGACAAGGACAATACCACCATCGTGAACGGTTCGGGTAAAAAAGCCGATATCACCTCGCGCATCAGCCAGATTAAAGCGCAGATAGAAAACACCACCTCCGACTACGACAAGGAGAAATTACAGGAACGCCTTGCCAAGTTAGCCGGCGGAGTAGCTGTATTGTATGTTGGCGCTGCTACCGAAGTGGAAATGAAAGAAAAGAAAGACCGCGTTGACGATGCACTCCATGCCACCCGCGCTGCTGTGGAAGAAGGTATAGTTCCGGGCGGAGGCGTAGCTTATATCCGCGCCGCCGAATCGCTCGAAAAACTGAAAGGCGATAACGACGACGAAACCACCGGTATAGCAATCATCAGGCGTGCACTCGAAGAACCTCTTCGCCAGATTGTAGCCAACTCGGGCACCATTGACGGTTCCGTTGTGGTACAAAAAGTGAAAGAAGGCAAAAGCGATTTTGGCTTTAACGCACGCACCGAGAAATATGAAAATATGTTCGCGGCCGGTGTTATAGACCCCACCAAAGTATCGCGCGTTGCCCTCGAAAACGCCGCTTCGATAGCCAGCATGATATTGACCACCGAATGCGTGCTCGCCGAAGAGAAGGAAAAGAATCCCCCGCAAATGCCACCCATGGGAGGCGGAATGGGCGAAGGGATGATGTAAACCGGTTAAGAGATAAGAACTGATAGTTAAAAGTCCCGGCTGAAAAGTCGGGACTTTTTTATTTTTACCTGCACATGGTTTAAAACAGGAATTGTCCGGCAAGGCAATATGGTTAATTATGCTACCTTTGATACTCAAACTCACAGGCAATGATTTGGAAAGTTCCATACGGATTCTACAAGAAGAACATTTTTAAAATTTATCTCCTCTTTTTCGCCTTGCTTTGCATTATGGGGGCCATAGGGTGGTTTATTAAAGAAAAGTATGCACTTGATGAAACGTTAACTGCCGGACTAACCTTCTTTTTATCGGCGGGGTTACTGTTTATCCTGGCCCCGGTAATTTTCCAAAGGAGTATTTCGGAGTATGAGAAGGCCAAAAAAAACGACGGAGGAGAGTAACGTACAACAGGGCATCGTTTTTTTAATGTACCTAAAATTATGAGAAAGAATATCATTGTCACCGTCGCATCAGGCATCCTTACGGGCTTTACAGTGTTTGGTCAAACCTGGGACCGCCCGCAGAATAATTTTTATGCAGGGCAAGGCAACAAGCAGATAGAATACAGAAAAGTATTCGACGATCGGCAGGATTCCGCCGCCGTGATAAAGAAAAAAATAAAAGCGCTTATAACCTCCTCTCCCGGTATTTTTACACAAGTGCAGTACGACAGCAATATATGTTCCGGAAATTTGAATAAGATATATCCGGCATATTACAGGAGCTCGAAGGAATTGACCGGCACATTCAAAATTGAAGTAAAAAATGGAAGATACAGGGTTACAATAACTGGTATGACCCTTATTGGTTCCATTTTTAATGATGATTTGGGCGACGTGGTGATGAACGATAATGGCATGGAATGGAATACCGCAATGGTGGCAAATCTTTTACCTGACCTCGACGACAATTTGACCAAGGTATTCAGCCTCGTTCCGGCGGCCTCATCCAACTGGTGAGTTTTTGCTTCTTTTTGACGCGAACAGTTTTTTACCGGTTCTTATCACTTCCATTGCCCAAAGAAAAAGCAGTGCGGGGAAAACTATAAAAACCAATTTATTATAACGAAAGGCAGAGGCGTAATCGAAATGTGCCAGATGCATGCAAGCCCTTGTCATGCCGCAGCCCGGGCAGGTGCGGTGAAAGAGTATCACCGATAAACAAAGAGGAGGACCACTGTCAAAAAAATTGGCGGGCAATATCAGCAACATGATAGGTGCCAATATTAACCCGCCAAAGTATAGTCTCCTTACCCAAAGTTTCATTGGGCAAAGATAGGATTAGTCGCAATAATCTCCGCCTTTGGGTTTCAAATCCTTAATAATAATCCTGATAAAGTCAATTAAAGCCCAGATGCCGCATCCGCCGCCGGTGAGCAATTGAACAATTCCCTGCCAGGTATATCCCATATAAAAACGGTGTATACCAAGGCCTCCGAGAAAGAAACACAACAGCAGGCATGCTATCCAGCTCTTGCAGCTTCCGCCGCCACTGTGAGGAGGGTTGGCCGCTTCGCTTATTTTGGTGGTGTTGTTATTGGTTGCTACAATTGTAGGAAGCTTACTTTGGTTTTTAACCTCTGTAACAGGAACCTCTGCGCTTCTGGGGCTTCCTGAAACGTGATTTGCGCTCTTGCTTATTGATACAGAAGGAGCTTGGTTAATCAAAGGGAGTGCTTTTTGAACTGCAACGTTGGCTGCAACGGTCTTTGGAGCAACAGCCTCGGTAACCTTAGCTGTACCGGAGGAAACAGTGCTTACAACGCCGTTGGTTTTATTAGCCTTCGGGTTTACTGATTTTGAGCCAAAATCAACGAAGTACCCTTTGTTGTACCTCCGTTTTGCAAAACTCGAAGCAAACTTGTTGCTTGAGCTGCACGATGCGAGCATGGTTACAACACCTGCAAGTGCCGCCAGCCTGATGATAGATTTGTTTTTCATGTGTGAAAAATTTGTTGGTTAATTGAACAAATGTAAAAAAATAATCAGTCGGGGAAGAAATATCACCCTGATTTTCATCATCACACGGTTTTATTATCCATATCTCTAACAGAAGTTATGCCGTTACGGATTTTAAATATGAGTGCGGTAAAAGGGCAGGCATGGGAATTGGAGCAAGTCCATGCAAGTATCTGTGTCCCCTGATTCCTGTCAGTATTTTTTCATAAATCGCTCATATCATCAGTTCATCATTTGATTATATTTGCGGCTGATTTTTGAATTAACCCAATAACCAAAGCGTCATGAAAAAATTCTTCTTTATTTTATCCCTTCCTTCCTTATTTATGCTCAATACTGCACGTGCCCAGCATCAGGATCAGGGTTCCGGAGCCGGACAGGAAAGCTTCCCACAGGGAACAAACTCTCTGGCAATAGGTGTGGGCATAGGAGGCGAATACGGTTGGTGGGGCGTGGGTTACAGCTCAACACCGAATTTGGTTATATCCTACGAAAACGGAATTGTAGGCAACGGCAAGGTGGGGCCGGGTACCATAAGCATAGGTGGTTTGCTTTCCTATAAGGGAATCGGATATTCCTATACCGACCCGTACAGCGGATATTTTTATAAGCAGAACTGGAGCTATTACATTTTGGGGATACGTGGCGCCTACCACTGGAATTTTACCGGCAACGTAAAGTTCGATCCTTATGCGGGCGTTATGATAAGTTATTCTGTTGTTAATTACAGCAGTACAAGCAACGACCCCGGGTGGAACAATCCCAACAATCCTTACTATGGTGTGTACAACAACTCGTACCCGAGTTATGCACAGGTAAGCCTTTTTCTGGGATGCCGGTATTACGTAAGCAGCCACATAGGCCTGTGGGCGGAGCTGGGATATGGTTATACCAACCTGTCGTTGGGCGTTAACTTTAAGTTCTGAACCCTTTTCAGGCAATGAATTTGCCTGTTTAGCGGATAAATTGATAAAAGCTTTCCCTGGTGCAAAAACTTGAACCGGAGAGCTATTTTTTGGCTGATTAGGGGCTAATTAAGAAAAAATTATTACTTTCGTTTTTTCCTAACGGTAAAATTAAGGTAAAACATGAACAATAAACTACTATTAATCGGTTCTGTTGCAGTGCTGGCTGGTTATACCTCCACGGCAAAGGTGCCGGCAACCGGTTCATCTGCAAAAGACGGTGAAAAGAAAACTGCCGGGGTTCCATCGCAAAACAAAAGCGATAACGGCAGCAGCAACATGAATCTGCTTGCGCCCGGTCATGGTTCGCATGGCAAGGGTAAGCAGCCCCTCGGCAATGCCTTTTCGGGCGACATTATAAGCCTAAACATCGGTTTAATCAGCGGCATTGGCAATATTTACACCGAGTCCAGCTTATCTTATTTGTACCCCGCCACCTTATCCAATTCGCCTTCGCCCGCCTTTGGCATTGGCTACGAACATGCCTTAAGCCATGCGATAGGGGTAGGTCTTAATATCGGCTATCAGAGCGCCACTACCAATTTTACCACCCTCGGCTGGTCGTACAGTCCTGCTACAGGCGCCATATCCACTTACACGAATACTTACAGGTACGGGCTTTCCATGCCTACCTTTATGTTAAGAGGTGCGTTTCACTTTACCGCCGGAACAAAAATCGACCCTTATGCCGGTCTCAATCTGGGCTATTGCCTTGTATCTACTTCACAATCTACAAATACCAACGATCCGAATTACAAAACCCCGACCGACAACAATGTATTGTATTCAACACCGGTTTCCCTTTCAGGTATAGCATACGGTGTGTTTGTGGGCGGCAGGTACTTTTTTACCGATAAATTCGGCGCATGGCTTGAAATAAGGTATTCCAACGTTACCTTATCTTCATTTAATCTGAATGTAAATATAAACCCTGAAACATGGGTTAATGTGGGTGTTTGCGTTAAGTTATAAAGGCATTTCGCAATCCCTGCTTTCAGGCGCGCTTTCCGGTTTGTAATTGCGTTTTTTATCCGGGGTTCTTTATCTGCGATGTACCATGCGGCTAATTCACTAATTTTGGCTGAAACGGAAAAATTGAAGATATTAATCATTCAAACGGCATTCACCGGCGACGTGATTCTTGCCACGCCGCTGCTGGAGAAGCTGCATGGGCATTATCCCGAAGCGGCCATTGACTTTATGGTGCGCAAAGGGAACGAGAGCCTGTTCGACGGGCACCCATTTCTGCACAAAACAATTGTTTGGGATAAGAAGAAGAGGAAGCTGCCAAACCTGCTGAAGATTATCATACAGGTACGCCGTGAAAGGTACGATGTGGTAGTGAACCTACACCGCTACTCCAGTTCCGGAATGGTTACATGGCTCTCGGGCGCGAGGCAGAAGGCAGGGTTTGATAAAAATCCATTTTCATTTTGCTATACACACAAAGTGAAACACATAGTGGGCGATGGCAGGCACGAGTGCGAAAGAAATATGGAACTGGCTTCGGCTATATTGCCTGCAACCAACGGGGTGAGCGCAGCGCGCGCCCTGCCCCGCCTTTATCCGCGGCAAAATGATTTTGATGCGGTAAAGTCTTTTGCGGCCAGTCCCTTTATATGCATAGCGCCCTCGTCGGTATGGTTCACAAAGCAGTATCCGGCGCACAAATGGGTTGAATTTATAAAGAGTCTGCCGGATAAATTACAGGTATGCCTGCTGGGTTCGGCTGAAGACAGGGCGCTTTGTGAATCCATTAAAACAGGAGCGCTTAAAGGCGACAGGGTGCACAACCTTGCAGGCAGGCTCACCTTTCTGCAGAGCGCCGCATTGATGAAGAGCGCCGTAATGAATTATATGAACGATTCGGCTCCCATGCATCTTGCTTCGGCGGTAAATGCCCCGGCCGACGCCATTTTCTGCTCCACTGTGCCGGCTTTCGGGTTTGGTCCCTTGTCGGAAAAGTCATTTGTTACCGAAACGGATGAAAAACTTGATTGCCGCCCCTGCGGACTGCACGGGTACAGAGCCTGTCCGCGCGGGCATTTTAAGTGCGCCGAAACGATACCTGCCGCAGCGCTTCTCAAAAACCTTGACGCGTTAAACTGAACGGCTGCCTATTATGAAAACGGCAGGGCGGTTATTCAAAGAAGTCCTTTGTGTTTTCCATTCGCCAATGGTGCAGGTGCGCACCTGTTCGCTGTTCAGCGATATATCGGCGGCTATGCAGAGCAGGGTTTCATTATTGCATGTTTCCAGAATATCGTTCAGCAGGGCATCGTTGCGGTAGGGGGCTTCAATAAATATGTGGGCGCTGTTTTCTTTTTTTGCCGCTGCCTCCAGTTGTTTCAGTTTTACAACCCTGTCATTTTTTTGTTTGGGTAGATAACCGTAAAACGTAAATTTCTGCCCGTTCAGCCCCGATGCCATAAGGGCCATGAAAATGGATGAGGGACCGGATAGCGGAACCACTTTAATGTTTTTCCGGTGAGCCAGCTGCACTATGCCTGCTCCGGGGTCGGCAATGCCCGGGCACCCGGCTTCGGAAAGCAGACCGATATTCCTGCCCTGCATAGCATTGTTGAGGTACGTGGTAATGTGCTGCGGGTTAGTATGTTCGTTCAGTGTGTGGAATATAAGTTCGTCTATCGGGGTAGTTATGTTGCATTTGATAAGGAAGCGGCGTGCGGAGCGCACGTTTTCAACTATAAATTCGCTTAGAGAATTTATTATTTCAAGGTTGTATGCCGGAATTCCGTGGTTGGCCGGAACATCGCCGAGCAAGCAGGGTATAAGATAGAGGGTGCCTTTTTCCGACATGGTAACGGGGGTATTGCCTTCTTTATAAGAGCGAATCCTTCAGTTTTTTTGCAAGTGCGGTGCATCCCTTGTCCAGTATTTTATACACATGTTCAAATCCTTCTTCGTCGCCGTACCAGGGGTCGGGTACCGAGGCGTGGCTTCCGGGATGAGCGGCTTCAAGAAAGAGTGTTACGTTTTTCATCTGCCCGTCGTGGTCTGCCACCAGGGCTATGTCGGCATAATTGGCGCTGTCCATAACGTATATGTTGTCAAATTTTTCAAAATCGGAGCTTCTGAACTGCCGCGCCCTGTGCAACGAAACGTCTATGCCATGGCTTCGGGCGTTTTTTATGGTTCGTGCATCGGGAGGTTCGCCGGCGTGCTGTGCCGAAACGCCTGCCGAATCTACTTCAACGCCTGTAATGTTGTATTCCTTAAGCTTTACAATCATTAATGCTTTTGCCAGGGGAGAACGGCATATATTGCCGTGGCAGACCATCAGTATTCGCATAGGTCGGTGTTTACACAGGGTTGCAGGAGTCCTGAAATCTCAACGTAGCATTGCCCGGCGCATGTTATTAAGGTCAGGAGGTTAATAGTTGGATAGGGTGATCTTTTTTTCCAGTTCCTGAATGTAGCCTTTAAAGCGCTTGTCGGTGTCAATAAGGTTGTTCACCGTTTTGCAGGCATGCAGCACGGTGGCGTGATCTTTGCCGCCGCATTGCGAGCCGATGCTGGCAAGCGACGATTTGGTGAACGATTTTGCAAAGAACATGGTTATTTGCCTTGCCTGCACCACTTCCCTTTTGCGGGTTTTGCTTTTTATCATGTCTATGGGCAGGTCAAAATAATCGCATACTACCTTCTGTATATAGTCAATGGATACTTCGCGGGCAGTGTTCTTTACGAACTTGTCAATCATTTGCTTGGCCAGTTCAAGAGTAATTGACTTTTTGTTGAGCGACGATTGTGCTACGAGTGAAATAAGTGCGCCTTCCAGTTCGCGTATATTGCTGTTGATGCTGTAGGCAAGGTATTCCACAACTTCGTCCGAAATTTCGAGGCCCTCGGTATAAATTTTCCTTTTAAGTATGGCTATGCGTGTTTCAAGCCCCGGCAGCTGCAGGTCGGCGGCAAGCCCCCATTTGAATCTTGACAGTAGTCTTTGCTCCATGCCTTCTATTTCAACCGGCGGTTTGTCGCTTGTAAATACGAGTTGTTTGCCGTTCTGGTGCAGGTGGTTGAAGATGTGGAAGAACACGTCCTGTGTCTTTTCTTTTTTGGCGAGGAACTGAACATCATCCACTATAAGGGCGTCTATCATCTGGTAAAAGTTGATGAAGTCGTTGGAGGTATTGTTCTTGGTGGCATCAATGAACTGGGTTGTAAATTTTTCCGATGATACGTAAAGCACGGTTTTGCCGGGGAAATTATTTTTTATCTCCAGCCCTATTGCGTGGGCAAGGTGTGTTTTGCCCAGCCCAACGCCTCCGTAAATAAAAAGAGGATTGAATGAGGTGCCGCCCGGTTTCTGCGCTATGGCAAAGCCGGCAGAGCGGGCAAGCCTGTTGCAGTCCCCTTCAATAAAATTCTCGAATGAATAATTCTGATTGAGCTGCGGAGCCACGTCCACCTTTTTCAGGCCGGGAATGATAAATGGATTACGGATCGGGTTCTTGTTAATATCTATGGGCAGGTTTACAGGCTGGCTTTTGGAAACCGGCTTATCAGCACCGGGAATTTTTACGGTGTATGGTTTCGAACTGCGTGAGTTCTCCATTACAATGCTGTATTCGAGGCGTGCGTCGGTGCCGAGTTCCCTCTTTATGGCTTTTTTAAGCAAATTGATATAATGCTCCTCTATATATTCATATACGAACTGGCTTGGCACCTGAATGGTTAATACGGAATCTTTCAATTTTACTGACTTGATAGGCTCGAACCAGGTCTTGAAACTCTGTGGCGGAACATTATCCTTTAGTATTGCCAGGCAACTCTCCCAGACTTTAGTATGTGTATTCTCCATGATAAGAAAGAAGGTGAAGTATTATTAAATATCAATATTGTTTGCAATTCTGATTGAGTACGATGAATTTCCACCGGCAAAAAAAAACATTTCCTTTGAATAAAAAAATATTTTCTTTTTTTATTTCTGCAAAACCACAGTCATTTACTATCCGACTCCTCTAAAACCCTTGCTGAATGAGACTTTTCAAAGATAATAATTTTTTGAAGGCAAAGAATCTTTCAGGACACAATGTTAAAAAATTATTACACGTGAACGACCAAAACAAAAATAAAAAATTTTTTTTTTGCGCATGAGTATTTGTTTACCGGAAAAAATTAAATTTGAAAAAAAATTATATACTTCCAATACCTATGAAGAACAAATTTTATATCCGTAATCTGGTGATCATGGCAGCACTCGGCGCCGGCTTAAGCTCATGTACTCATACCGTTACCATAGAGCCGCCGGTGGATACCATTAAAGACAGCGCCAAGGCAAGCACCGTAGAAAGCCTAAATCAGCTTATGGCCAACATACCGGACCATAGCGCCATAAGTAAGGAACTGGCAAGCGAGGGAGTGCAGATGAACAAGTCGCTGCTCAACTCATCCGACAAGGCCTCATCATACTCAAGCACTTTCCAGCAAGCCGTGAACATGGGTGTATATGGTGCCGATATGGGTTACCTTTCGGCTTACAACCAGTTGCAGGATGTTGTTCAGTATTTTGTTCAGGTGGCAAAGCTGGCTTCCGGATTGGGCATAACCTCCACCTTCGATCAGCATCTTATAGGCCTGATACAGAAAGACGCATCAACCAATAAGGATACCCTGAATGCCTTGATACAAACGTCGTTCGACAGGGCGCAAAGTGAACTTTACTCGAATAAAAAGGCATCAACCGCAACCTTAATCTTCGGAGGCGGATGGATAGAAGGACTATATATAGCCACTAACCTTGTAAACGGTGAAAAGAATGCAAAGAACCAGGCGCTCTATCAAAAAATATGGGACCATCTCTATGCAGTACGTTACCTCGAAAAGGCATTGGGCGACTACCCGAAAGATGCCGACTGTGTTAAAATGCAAAAGATTCTCGAACCAATAGATGCAGCATCGCAGGGTTTAACCAATGCCGGTTTGTCTTTAAAAGACATTCAGAGCCTGAAAGCAACGGTTACGTCCATCAGGAACGGATTGATTTAATTCCTTTCTTAAAGGCCGGAAGAGATACCGGAGGCGGAAGAGCGGATAATTGTAAAAGATAAAAAATGTGTGGTTTAATTTTACAGGAAAGCCTTTTATTCACATCCCTTCTTTTGGCTGCAGGCCTGTATTTTTATTGCCATTCCCGGTGCTTTAGCGTTACTGCCTGCAAAAACCCTGTTATATGATAGTTGTTACAGGAGCCGCAGGCTTTATAGGGAGTTGCCTGGTTAGGAAGCTTAATGATGAACGGTTTTTCGATCTTGTTCTTGTCGACGATTTCTCTCGTGCCGCCAAGGAACCGAACCTGAAAGGCAAAACTTTTTCGGCTAAAGTACACCGCAATGATTTCCCTGAATGGCTGAAGAAGAACCACCGCTTTGTTCAATTCGTTTTCCACATAGGTGCACGCACCGATACTACCGAGATGAATAAAAAGGTGTTCGACGAACTGAACCTGAATTACTCCAAATCAGTATGGAAACTTTGTGTTCAGTACGGGTTGCCGTTGGTTTACGCATCTTCGGCCGCTACCTATGGCTCCGGCGAACTGGGCTACGACGACAGCCACTCCATTGTAAATAAACTTAAGCCGCTGAATCCATACGGCGTATCAAAAAATGACTTCGATAAGTGGGCGCTGAAACAAAAAAAGACTCCCTATTTTTGGGCGGGGCTCAAGTTCTTTAACGTGTACGGGCCCAATGAATACCATAAGGGGCGTATGGCCTCGGTTATCTTTCATGCCTACGGTCAGATTATGGAAAAAGGCGGCGTAAAGTTGTTCCGTTCTCACAACCCCGCTTATCCGGATGGAGGACAAAAACGCGATTTTATTTATGTGAAAGATGTGGTTGACGTGTGCTACTATCTGCTGCACCACCGTACAGACAGCGGCTTGTATAACCTTGGCACCGGCACCGCCCGCACATTCAAAGACCTGGCCGGCGCACTTTTTTTCGCACTCGGGAAAAAGCAGGATATTACATTCATAGACACACCAGCCGATATCAGGGAAAAGTATCAATACTTTACCGAGGCAAAAATGAACAAGCTCCGGGCTATCGGCTACGACCAGCCTTTTTATACCCTTGAACAGGGGGTGAATGATTATGCTCTCAATTATCTGAAAAAAGGCTGCTACTATTGACGTAAAGGGCTAAGCAAGCAATTATTTTGCTGAATTACGATTGCAGCCGCAATCAGGAATTAACTTTGTGTTTCAAATCGAGCAATTCCTTTTTTATTTTTTGAAGCGACAGCAAGATGCCGCCGGATTCTTTGTGTTCCTTTTTCGACTCCCTGAAATGTTTTTTGGCGCCCTCCAGCGTATAACCCTGGTTTTTTATAAGGTCGTATAATATACGTATGGCCGAAATTTTTTCGGCGGTGTACATCCTTCGCCCATGCCCGCTTTTATGCGGCTGTATGATACCCGGAAATTCTTTTTCCCAAAACCGGAGCAGCGATGCAGGCACGTGCAGCATGGATGCCACGTCGCCGATGGTGTAATACAGTTTTTCTATTTCATTGTCTTCCTGAAGCATGGTTTTTTTAATTACGACCTGATAACTATCAGGATAAAAATGCTTTTCCGGTATTGAACAGCGAAAGTACAATTTTCGACTGATTTTACCTTTCGAGAGTGAAAAAAATATGTATTTGAAAATAATAAGTGCTGAATAAAATTAAACCCGAATGAAATAAACACAAAGTAACCTAACATATTAGCGTTAGCTTTCTTGCATCTGGAAACTTAGACAATTCCCAGCAATTTACAAGGATAAGTTATACGCTCACGCCAAGGCGTGGGCTTTACTTATTTGTAGATTGGGTTCGTCTAAGTACCTAAGATGCGATGGGTAAATGTCCCACGCTGATTATTTATATAAATAACTCCTGTTCGGGACATTGGGGAAAAAAACCAAAATGTTCTATGAAAACAAACAAACAAACTTTTAACTTCAATGGCGGCATTCGGAATTGCCGTAACACTCTTTGCCTGCAAAGGAGACACCGGACCGGCAGGACCAGCTGGCACTAATGGAGTGGCTAATATTTCAAGTAATATTTATACTGTTTCGCCAGGTTCATGGAGTAATCCCAGCGCTGGTCTATATAATTATGTTGCATCAGATGCTTCAATTACAAATGCAAATACAGATGGTATAGAAGTATTTATGTCTGGAAATAACACAAATTGGTTTGGATTACCTCTGACAAATGTATTTGCAAACCCAGATGAACTTTTCTTTATGTATATAAATGGACAAATAACTTTTGAATATGATGGAAGTTCGGCACCTGCAACGACTCAATATTTCAAAGTTGTAGTTATTCCACCCGCAGTTATGAAGCAGCACCCTAGGACCAACTGGAAGAATTGGAGCGAGGTAAGCGCAATTATACAAGCCCAGAAAATGATGAATAATCAGTAATAAAAGGGTAACATAAAATTTGTATTTGTAGGG
>JABEUT010000260.1 GCA_013044305.1 Bacteroidia bacterium | reverse complement strand
TGCACCAGCCTTGCCGGCGTGCCATACACTTACGAAATGCTGAATCGCTTAGGTTTCACAAAAAAAAGTTATAAATCGCTGCGTTACCTGACACAAGCCGGGGGCAAGTTAAGCGAACCTTTATTGAAAATTTTTTCCGCTTACGCCGAATCGCAGAATATACCGTTCTATGTAATGTACGGGCAAACAGAAGCCACGGCAAGGATGTCGTACCTGCCACCGGATAAACTGATTGAAAAATGGGGATCGATAGGCAAGCCGGTAAAAGACGGCCATTTCCGGCTCGGCGAAAGCGGTGAACTTATTTATACAGGACCGAATGCGGGCTGCGGATATTGCTACCAACCTGAAGATTTAAAAGAATGCGCGTACACGGAAGAACTCCATACCGGCGACCTGGCGCGCTCCGATGCCGATGGTTTCTATTACATAACAGGCAGGATGAAACGTTTTATTAAATTGTTCGGAAACCGCATCAGTCTTGATGACCTGGAAAATGACCTGAAGACACATTATGCTCATTTTGTAGGCTGCACCGGCATCGAAGATAAGAAGCTGCTCGTTTTTTCCGATGTACAATCCTTAAAACCTGAAGCCGTAAAAAACTACATTTCATCGAAATACCAGATCCATATTTCAGCAATTGAGTATCATTATGTTGATGTAATTCCGCTTACGCCCAGCCAAAAGGTGGACTATATTGCTGTGCTTGAAATAACAAGCAAAGGCACCCCCGCGGGCGGAAGCATTTAACCTCGGTACGAATGCTCTGTGAGCAGGCATTCCGTTAATTGCGTTAAATCCCCCAACCTTGTTTTTTTCATTAATTTTGTGAGGCATGGTGTAAGCCATCAAATCCGATATATGCTTCCGGAGGCAAAAATTTTGAGTAAGAATCCATATTCTCTTGACAGGGAAACCAAAAGTAAGATGCTGCTTGAACGTCTGCTGGCGCTTCATAAGCATCATTTGAAATGCTCGCCCGAATATAAAAATATTGCAGAACATCTTTTTAGCAAGGATATTAAATCTATAGCCGATTTCCCATTTCTGCCGGTTACTGTTTTCAAAAACCATGAGCTGAAAAGCATAGCCCGCGAAGAGGTGTTCAAGGTACTTACTTCAAGCGGCACAACCGGAGCGGTTCCCAGCCGGATCTATCTCGACCGGCAAACGGCAAACCTCCAAACCAAAGCCTTGTCCGACATTATGCAGTATGTGCTCGGCAGCGAACGCCTGCCCATGCTGCTGGCCGACTCCATAGGCATCATAAAAGACCGCAAATCATTTTCGGCGAGGGGCGCGGGTGTGCTCGGCATGTCAGTGTTCGGGCGAAATCACCTTTACCTGCTGAACGAACAGATGAATATTGACCGCAGCGGGTTAGAAGCCTTTCTTGACAAATTCAAGGGTAAGCCAATTTTGATATTCGGATTTACCTATATGATATGGCAGTATTTGTATGAAACAGATATAAAAGCCGACCTGTCCGGTGCCATACTGATACACAGCGGGGGATGGAAGAAAATGCTCGAGAAGAGCGTGGACAACAAAACATTCAAAAAGAAATTGAATGAAAGATTCGGTATAGAAAGAATATACAACTTCTATGGCATGGTAGAGCAGGTAGGATCCGTTTTTATGGAATGTGAATACGGCTACCTGCATGCCCCCGATTTTGCCGACGTGCTGGTGCGCGACCCTTTGGATTTTTCAGTAATGCCAAACGGCAGCGAAGGGATTTTACAGGTATTGAGCGCACTGCCCGAAAGTTATCCCGGACACTCGCTGCTTACCGAAGATTTGGGTATTATTGCAGGCGAAGACAATTGCAAATGCTTAAGAAAGGGCAAGTATTTCACGGTTACAGGCCGGATGAAAAAGGCGGAACTGCGAGGATGCAGCGACACCATAACGGCAGTCAGTTAAAGGTTCAGGGCCTTAAAACTGTATGAACAGAAAGAAAGAAATATGAACAAACATCTGACCCGGCTTGACTGAAATAACCCAATACTCTCCCGAACATACCTCCGTAGATCTGGCACGCCTGACAGCACTACCTGCAGCAGGCATTGAGGTTTTCGACCCTGTAACCCTTGCGTTTCTGAACAAAATTTCGCGCCTGCTGCTTGCCGACAAAAACTTTAACCGGAGCCCGGAAATAGCAGCCCTCGGCTACTGGCTGCGAAAGTCGAACCTCGAAGCCATGGCAGAGGAGAACAGACCCTGGCTTCATTCTGCCATGTACTCCATAAACCCTCTGGGCATGGTTTTCCATATTGCCCCATCCAATGTCGACACCATATTCCTTTACTCCCTCTGCATCTCATTGCTTATGGGCAACAGCAACGTAGTGCGTGTATCGTCGGCGCCCCTCACCGCAACGGCAGGCTTTATCATTTCCTGCATCAACAATGCGCTGGCGGAGGAGGAATACAGGCATCTAAAGGAGTACATTAAAATTATCACCTACAGCCATCAGGATTCAATAAACGAGTTTTTGTCGGCGCAGGCCAATTGCAGGGTAATATGGGGCGGCAACGATACGGTGGAGCATTTCCGCAATATTCCGTCATCCGTTTATTCCAAGGATTTGCTTTTCCCAAACCGGATTTCCTGCTCCCTCATCAAGGCTTCGGCATTCCTGGCTTCCGATGCCGGAGGCAGGCAATCGGTGGCCAACGATTTCTTCAACGACTCATACACCTTCGACCAGCTCGGCTGCTCTTCGCCCCGCTTTATTTTTGTGCTGGGCAGCGAGGAAGAAAAGGAACTGTTCGCCACAGAATTTTATAAGTCATTGAGCGCCGTTGCCCTTAAGCGCTATGCTGGCAAAGCCACCTTGCTTTCGGTACAAAAATTCAACCATTTGGTAAACGATGTGCTTGCCGGACGCGTAGACACTGCCCGGCACAGCAACAACAGCGCTTATTTTGTTGAGACGGAAGACAGCTCGCCCGACTTAGAATCCTGTTATGGAGGCTATTTTTACCTCCGCCGGATTGAAGCGGGCAGCTTTGCGC